>VBDA01000155.1:1335-14425 GCA_005883655.1 Betaproteobacteria bacterium
CGCGTCAAGAGCGGCAACGAGGGCAACGCGACCGCGACCAGCGTTGCCGGTGTGTTTGCCGCCGGAGATGTAGCCGATCATGTCTATCGGCAGGCGGTCACCAGCGCCGGCACTGGGTGCATGGCGGCGTTGGACGCCGAGGCGTATCTGGAAACCCTGAGCTAAAGAGCGCAGCCCGCGGGCAGCGCGACGGGGCGCACACAAAACGCTGTGTCGTTGCGGAGAATACGATGGCCAAACTATCCGATCTCAAGACGCTACTTGCCGGTATGCCGCGGGCAAAACGTGCCGTCACGCCCGACAATGCGGGGCCGGCAAGCACGATGATCGACAGCGCCGTGCGGACCGCGAAGACCGCCGCGGCGGATCTCGATCTGGCGCATGCGTTTGCCGACGTGGCACCACTCGCCTCCGGCAATCGGGCGCGACACGCCAAAGTGCCTACCTCCACATCGCCCGCGAAGCGGCTCGCCGATGAAGCCGACGCGCTTGCCGCAAGCAGACATGGCCTCGACGCGTCGCCCGGCGCGTGGGATGTCGGTCAGGAGATCGAGCCGGAGCAGACCTTTCGCCGGGCTGGGCTCGGTGCCGACGTCGTCTCGAAGCTACGGCGCGGACACTGGGCCGTGCAAGCGGAGCTCGACCTGCACTGGCACACGAGCGACCAGGCGCATGCCGCGCTGGTGCTATTTCTCGCCGAGGCGCGATCACATGGCTGGCGCTGCGTCCGAGTCATCCACGGTAAGGGCCTCTCCTCGCCCAATCGGGAGCCGGTACTGAAGGGCAAGGTGAGACGCTGGCTGACGCACCGCAACGAGGTGCTGGCCTATTGCGAGGCGACTCGACACGGCGGCGGAAGCGGAGCCGTGATGGTATTGCTGATGGCACCTTCCCCTTCTTCTGCCTGACGTTGCCTGAGGCGCCGAAGGCGCATCGACTCTCCGTCGAGTGAGGCTGTCCGCCAAGCGAGAATAGCCGTCCTCCTGTTCCTCTGTCACAGCGCTGATGGCCACGGGCGGCGGTGCGAAAACGCGGGCAGCTCGCGTCGCACCTGCTCCAGACGCGAGGCATCTACGTCGCCAACAATGATGCCGGGTCCCGTCTCCAGCTCGGCAACCACCAGGCCCCATGGGTCGATGAACAGGCTGTGGCCGAAGGTCCGGCGCCCGTTCGGATGCACTCCGCCCTGGGCCGCGGCAAGCACATAGCACTGGTTCTCGATCGCACGCGCGCGAAGCAGCACGTGCCAATGCGCCGCGCCCGTTACCACGGTAAACGCCGAGGGCACGAGGATCAGCGACAAGGCGGTGAATTGCCGATAGAGCTCCGGAAATCGCATGTCGTAGCAAATCGAAAGCGCCACGCGGCCGCACGGCGCCTCGAACGCAACGGGTTCCTGACCCGGCTCGATAGTCTTTCCCTCGTCGTATCGCTCGTCACCCTGGTTGAAGGTGAACAGGTGCATCTTGTCGTAGCGCGCGACACGCCTGCCGCTCGGATCGAAAACCAGCGACGCGCTGCGAACGCGCGCCGGATCGGCAATCGCGATCGGCGACGCGCCCCCGACGACCCACACGCCGTGCTCGCGGGCGACACGTGCCAGAAAGTCCTGCTGCGGCCCGGTGCCGTCCGGTTCCCGCGCGGCGACCTTGTCGATGCTGCGCGCGCCGAATATTCCGAAATACTCCGGCAGCAGCACAAGCTGCGCGCCGCGGCCCGCAGCTTCGGCGACCATCGGCGCGATCGCGGCAAGATTCTCGCCGACGTCGCCGCCGGAAACGGTCTGCACCGCGGCAACCCGAAAGTGCTCGGCGCTCATTCCTTGGTTGTCTGTGCAGGAACCGCGGCGCTCGCCGGGCGCCCGGTTCGCTCGACGATGGGATCGGACCAGTTGCCGCTTACCGCGTACTCATAAGCAAACATTTGCTCGATGGGGTCCTTCAACGCCGTTTGCGCTAGCAGCGCTCCGGCGCCGACCGCCGCACCCAGAATCGGGTTGGCGAGCAGCAATGCGGCCGCGCCGACCGACACAGTGCCCGAAAGCGTCGGCTGCACGCGCACCCGGAGCTTCTGCGTTTCGTTGGCGATATTGGTCTCGCCGGCAATGGCCACGCGCGCCGAAGGGCCGACGATTTTCAGGTTATCGCTCTTCATCACTCCGTCCTGAATGCGCACATCGCCGGTGATCTCGTCGAAGGCGAAACCCTCGCCGAACAGGTCCTGAAAATCGAAGGTAAAGCGGCGCTTGAGCGCCTGCAGCGAAAGCACTCCGAGCAATTTTCCCAAGCCCGGATCCAGTTTGACGAACTGACCGCTGCCCGTTTCCACCCGGAACATGCCGTTAAGCGTTGGATAATCGAATGCCTGTGGACTGCCCGACCATTCGAGTTGTCCGTGAATGTGCGTTCGACCACCGCGGACCGCGTCGGGCATTCCGAAGCGGGCAAGATATTTTCCGGCGTCGCGGACCTCGAGGTCGGTATCGAGCTGCGTCCTAGGCGCACGACCCGCGCCGCGCCACCACCCCGATGCAACCAGAGTGCCGTCGTCGCTGCTGAGTTTGAGGCTCTCGATGCGCCAGTCGCTTTCGCTCGGATGCGCGATCAACTCGAGCCTGCCCAGGTCGCGATCCTTATGGAGAAAGCTTTCGGCGACGATATCCACCGAAGGCCAGGGATTAGCCGCCGGCGGAGCGCCTTCCGCGGTCGGAATCGCGGTCATCGAGGGCGGCGCGGATGGTGGCGCCGTGAAACGCTGCAGCCGCGCGACGATGCGGCCGTTCAACCACCCCGGCGCGGGCCCTTGCCAGCGTGCGGTACCGACAAGCTCGCGGCCGCGCAAGTCTATCTGCCAATCGTCCCCGCCGCGACTGGCACCGATGCGGAGGTCGCTCAGCTGCCGGCCAAAGATTCCCATCGTGCCGACGCGGAGATCCACGCCGGTCAACGGCAATGAATCTGCGCCCGAGTCGAGCTGGCGCTTGATCGCAAGCCAACCGTCGAGATCCAGCGCCGCAACGTCGCCGCGCACCCATAGTCCGCGACGGTCGGCCTCGCCTTCGGTGGTGCCCAGCGCCAAAAGCGCACGCTCGATGGTTGCTCCGGTGGGAGTTAGCCGGCGTTGCAGGTTCAAGCGCCCGACCGGGCCGTAACGTATCGCCAGCGCGTCATGACCCGGCGCGGTGACCTGGCGCTGCATCTTGAACGGCATGGGGTCGGCGGCAGCCTTGGCGATCGGCAGCGGCAAATCGATCGTGGCGCCGCGAAGCGTGGAATCGAGCGTCCACATCGTCGCGTCATTGGCAACCTGCATCGTGAGCTGCCAATCGGTCATTCCGGATACGCGGTTGAGCAACGGCTGCGAGGCATATTCGGAACGAAGCAGGCTCAGATTTGCTGTTCCCTGCGCGTCTACGCGTACGCGCCCGTCAGCGCTCGCGATGTTCAAGCGTGCCGGGCCACCGACGATCTCCGCCGTTAGTGGCGCCGCGCGCACGTCGTGGGTGGAAAAGGTGAGCTTGCCGTTGAGCTGGGAAAACGCCGGAACGTCGCCGGCTAGCTTGATGCGATCGTTGGCAAAGTTGTATTCGCCTACCACCTGGTTGCCTTCCGGTTTTCCCAAGGGCAGCTCGAGCCGGAACGACACTGTTCCGGAGCCACTGGCCTCGGCTCGATCGGTAAAGTGGTCGATCCAGCCGGCGACCGGGCTTTCGGCAATGAAACGCAATGCATCGGCGGTCGGACCCGGCGCCTCGCCGTCGACGCGAAGTACGGGGTTCGCCAGGCGTAAATCGGCAATGTCCGCTTTGAGACGACTGAGCTCGGTGCTGAACACGCGAGCATGATGGGCGTCGATGGCCATGCGCGCGCCATCGAATCGAAGCTCGCCAACCATTGGCATAATCAAGGGTGACGCCCTGCCCTTTGACCGACACCAGAAATTGGCCTGCCTTGCCGTCGGCGAACGGAAAATCGGCGAGGTTGCCAACCAGCTTGACCCGCGCATCGTAACCGGTGCCGGCAACCAGCAGCGTACGCAACCGGTCGCGAATCGCCGGCGCGCTTGCAAGCGGAACGTAACGGTACGCCTGCCTGGCGTCGAGGCGGGAGAGCTGCGCCGCGACGTTAATCGTGCCGGGCCCTTCAGCAGCGGTTCCGTACTCGCCGCTGGCGTTGCCGGCGACATCCGCGTTGTCGAAGATAAGCTTGTCTACCGCGACCGTCGTCCCCTCATGCTGCCGCCGCCAACGAAGCTGCCCCTGCACATGATCGAAAGGCAGCGGTTCTGCGAAGACACGCGGCAGCTCCAAGGTCAGCGCACGACTCTGCACCTTGAGGGCGCCGCCAAGATGTGTCCCCTCGAGGCTTCCCGAGAGGCCGCTTACTCCCGGATGACTATCCTGCGCCGCGAACCCCACGTCGATGAGCCGCGCAGCCGCATTGAACGATTTTGGCGCGATGGCTTCACCGATCCATTCCAGCTTGCCTTGCTCCACGGTGCCGCGCGGCGCCAGTCGCGCGAGCGTGTCACGCAGATGCGCCGACAATGGCAATGCCGCAGCGACACGTCGCAAAGGACCGAGCTCCAGACGATCGAACTCGAGCTGCCCGTCGTTCATCGTCTCGGGAGCGCCACGCAGCGTAAGCTTGAGATCGGCCGGATCCAGGCGAAGGCCATCGCGGCCGGCGAACGCAAGCTGGCTGGCGAAAAATTGGCGCTGTTGGCCGTCGACGCGCCAACCCACGCGTCCCTCGAGGCGATCGAGCGTGAGCTCCGGCAGATCGTCGCCGAGGCGCGCCTGGACATCGGCCAGAACGAGATCTGCCACCAGTTCGCGCGCTTGGCCGCGCGCGAACTGAAACCAGAGCCGCACCGCGCCGGTTCCGCTCTTGATGGGAACCGGAAGCGGCAGCCATGATCGCCAGGCGGCGACGTCCGCGTAGTCAAGACGCGCATAGAACCGACCACTGGCTCCGCTCCAGTCCGCGAGCGATACGCCGGTCACCTCTCCACGCAGATCGAGCGGCGACGCAAGCGCGGCCGGCGGATCGCCGGTCAGGCCGAAGCGGTGATGGGCGAAGCTATTTTCCAGGCGAAATTCGACGTGAGCGAGCGACAAGGGTGCGGCGGCGCGCAGCTCATCTCGCCAGATGATCGCCGCGTCGTGCACGATGATGCGGCTCTGCCGCAACAGCCAGTCCGCGAGACGCTGATCATCGTTGCTCTCGGCCGGATCGATGGTCAGACCGGCCACGTGCAATTTGCCCGCCGTATCGCGCCGAACCGACAACTGTGGCTGATCGATGGTCAGTTCCTTGAACCGAAGGTCGAAAAAAAACACCGACGTCCAGGCGACCGTGAGGCGCAAGACGGGCAGGACCATCGCCGGAGCACTGCCGCCGCGCTCGAGAATACGAACACCCTTGAGCTCCATGCGGGGATTCCATCCGTCCCAGCCGGTCGCGAGCGCGTCGATCTGCACCGGCTGGCCTATCTGCCGTTCCAGCAACTGGGTCAGACCGTCGCGATTGTTCTCGAGCTTCGGAAAAATCACGAACCGAACCGCGAGCAGCAACAGGCAAAAGGCAACAATGGTTGCGAGAAGCAGCACGCGGATCGCGCGCGCGGTCGTCTGCAACCAGGAGGGATATGCGGCGAGGATTTTCGACGGTGCGCGCACGGAGGGCATAATAACCGGCTACACCCTAGTACGGAAAGGGACGGTCGCCGCATTGGGATCTTCGATGGACCTCGCCGAGGCGCTCGAGTTCAGCCTGTACGCGAGGCGCCTTCGCGCCGCATGGCCCGAGTTTTTCGCCGCGGTCACGGCAACCCTGGAATCGCCCATCGGCATCAGCGAGAGCGATGCCGCGGCGCTGCGACAAGCATCCGACTCGGACGCGTTGGCCCTTTTGCTTCGCAAGCTGCGGCAGAGAGTGTTCCTCGGCACGCTCTTGCGCGATCTGACGGGTCGCGCGGACCTGCTCGAAGTATGTGCCGCAATGACGCGCTTGGCCGAGGTCGCGATCTCGGAGACGGTCGCCGCGCATCACCGGTGGCTGGCGGAAACGCACGGCAATCCGATCGGCGCCGAGAGCGGATCCGATCAGACGCTTATCGTCGTCGGCATGGGCAAGCTCGGAGGCGGCGAGCTCAACGCGTCATCGGATGTCGATCTCGTGTTCGTCTACCCCGAGGCGGGAACGACTGACGGATCCAAACCGCTCGCCAATCAGGAATTTTTCGAACGCCTCGGCCGCAGGGTTATCGCCACGCTTAACGAGGTGACGGCGGAGGGATTCGTGTTCCGGGTCGACATGCGCTTGCGACCCTATGGCGACGCGGGTCCGCTTTGCTCGTCGTTCGTCGCGCTGGAAACCTACCTGATAGCACAGGGAAGGACTTGGGAGCGCTATGCCTGGCTGAAGGCACGAGCGCTGACCGGGGAACAGGGTGAAGCGCTCGAGCGGCTGATCGAACCATTCGTGTTTCGAAAATATCTCGATTACGACGCTTACGGAGGCTTGCGCGATGTTCATCGCCAGATCCGCGGCCAGGGCCGGCGCAGGGATTACGCGTCCAACATCAAGCTCGGCCCCGGTGGCATCCGCGAAATCGAATTCATCGCCCAGGCCTTGCAACTGGTGCGCGGCGGGCGCGAGCCCGCGTTGCGCCCGCGCGGGACACTTCCGGCGCTGGCGGCACTGGCGGCGCGCGGACTGCTGCCATCGGCTGCGGTGGCCGAGCTTGGCGATGCCTATGTCTTCCTGCGCAACGTCGAGCACCGGCTCCAGTATCGCGACGATGCCCAGACCCATGAATTGCCGGCCGATGCCGAATCGAGATCGGCACTGGCCCGGGCGTGCGGTTTCGCCGACGGAGAAACCTTTGTCGTCGCGCTCGGCCGGCAGCGTGATGCGGTCGATCGTCATTTCGATGCTCTTTTCGGCGATGCCGACGACGAAGAAGAGGATGCGTTCGCGGCGTTGTGCAGGGATCCTGTCGACAATGCATTGCATGGCACGTTGCTCGAGGACGCGGGCTTCGCGGACCCGCCGGTTCTCCTCGCCCAGCTCACCCGGGTCCGCAACAGCGCGCGCTATATGCAGCTGCCTCCGGCCTCCCGCCGGCGTTTCGACGCGCTTCTGCCGCAGCTCTTGCGCGTGGCGGGGCAGACCGGGCAGCCGCAGGAAGTTTTCGTCCGACTGCTCGTGCTGCTCGAGACGATCAGCGGACGCAGCGCCTATCTCGCACTTCTGGTCGAGCACCCACCAGTGCTTCCGCGCCTCGCCCATTTGCTCAGCGCCAGCGCGTGGGCCGCGGAGTACCTGACCCGGCATCCTATTTTGCTCGACGAGCTTCTGGACAGCGGCGCGCTGCTTACCGAGCCCGGTTGGCAGGATTGGCGCGCCGAACTCGCAACTCAGCTCGCGGGCCACGATGGCGACCCGGAACGCCAGATCGATGCCTTGCGGCACTTTCAGCAAGCGCAGACGTTTCGCTTGCTGGTCCAGGACCTCGATGGCAGGCTGTCGATCGAGCGCTTGGCCGACCACCTGTCCGCGCTGGCCGATATCGTGCTCGAGGCGACGCTCAAGCAATCCTGGGCACAACTGCAAGGCAAGGGTGCCCCGCCGCCAAAGTTTGCCATCGTCGGATACGGGAAGCTCGGCGGCAAGGAGCTCGGGTACGCCTCCGACCTTGATCTCGTTTTCTTATACGACGACCTCGACGAAGCCGCGCCACAACGTTACGCGCGGCTTGCGCAGCGATTCAACACTGCGGTGACCAGCATGACCGGGGCCGGACGCCTGTATGAGACCGATCTTCGATTGCGCCCCGATGGGGCGAGCGGGTTGCTGGTTTCGAGCCTTACGGCTTTTCGCAACTACCAGCGCGAGCACGCATGGACCTGGGAGCACCAGGCGTTGACCCGCGCCCGCTTCGTCGCCGGAGACGCAGCCGTCGGCGCCGCCTTCGAGGTGGAGCGCGAAATTATACTGCGCTTGCCGCGCGAGTTGGCCAAGCTACGAACCGACGTCATGACCATGCGCCAACGGATGTACGCCGCGCATCCGAATCGCAGCAAACTCTTCGATCTCAAGCACGACCGGGGTGGCATGGTGGATATCGAATTCGCTGTCCAGTTTCTTATCCTCGCACACGCGCACGCCGAGCGCGAGCTAACCAGGAATGTCGGCAATATCGCTCTCCTCGGCACGTGCGCGCAACTGGGCCTGGTGCCCTCGAGGCTCGCGTCGGCAGCGGCGGAGGCTTATCGCGAGTATCGCCGGCTGCAGCATCAGGTCCGCCTTCAAGGCGCTCGCGAAGCTCGCGTCGAAGCCGATGCGCAGACGCCAAGGCGGGAAGCGGTTGCCGCGTTGTGGGACGCCGTCTTCGGCAGCGCGTGGACCGAAGGGCCGGCGGAAATCGGATAAAATGTATTCTTCCACGGTGGCTTAAGGGCTTGCGATGTCGATGTCCGATCGCGACGGGTTCATCTGGTACGACGGCAAGCTTGTGCCCTGGCGTGATGCGACTACGCACGTGCTGACCCATTCGCTCCACTACGGTCTCGCGGTGTTCGAGGGCGTGCGTGCTTACAAGACCGGCGAAGGAACGGCAATTTTTCGCCTGACGGAACATACGCAGCGTTTGTTCAATTCTGCCCGCATTTATCTGATGCAGATTCCGTATGAAAGGGAGCAGCTGATGGCCGCCCAACGCGAAGTCGTGCGTGCCAACAAGCTCGATTCGTGCTATCTGCGCCCGATCGCCTTTTACGGCTCCGAAAAGATGGGCGTATCGCCGAAGGGGGCCAAGGTGCACGTGGCGATCGCGGCGTGGCCGTGGGGCGCTTACCTCGGCGCGGAGGCGCTCGAAAAAGGCATCCGCGTCAAGACCTCGTCCTTTGCCAGGCACCATATCAACGTCACCATGGCCCGGGCAAAATTTGCCGGCACCTATGCCAATTCCATCCTCGCGAATCAGGAAGCGACCATGGACGGCTACGATGAAGCCTTGCTGCTCGACGTCGACGGCTTCGTCGCCGAAGGCTCCGGCGAAAATCTCTTTGTGGTCAAGAACGGCAAGCTCTACGAGCCGGAGCTCACCTCGGCCCTGGTCGGCATCACCCGCGATTCGGTGATTACGCTCGCCAACGATCTCGGAATCGAAGTGCAGGCCAAGCGCATGACGCGTGACGACGTGTACATCGCCGACGAGGCGTTCTTTACCGGCACCGCGGCCGAGGTGACGCCGATTCGAGAGCTCGACAACCGGCCGATCGGCAACGGTGAATCCGGTCCGGTCACCAAGAAGCTGCAGTCGCTTTTTTTCGATGTGGTCAACGGCAGGAATCCAAAATATAAATCCTGGCTTACGCCAGTGTAGAGCGAGTACTGGACAAGTGATGGCCGACACTGCCGGCACTGCGCCTTCTGTCGTCGATGTGACGCCGGCGGACATGCCTCTTTATTGCCCGAACCCCGCAATGCCGCTGTGGTCGAGTCATCCGCGCGTGTTCCTCGACGTCGGTGTGACGGGCGAAGCGATGTGCCCCTATTGCGGCACGCGCTACCGGCTGCGCGGCGGTCAGGCGCGCCACGAAAACTGAAGGCGCGCGCGTCTCGCCTGTAAAAGCACGCTTCGGCGCGCGCATTGGACCGCGGCCAGCTCGATGCCTGAACGCATTCTGATCGTCGCGCCCTCGTGGGTCGGCGACGCAATTCTGTCCGAACCTTTGGTCGCGGTGCTGCGCGAGCCACTCGCGGAGCCGATCGTCGACGTGCTCGCTCCGCCCTGGTGCGCGCCGATCTACCAACGCATGCGCGGGATTCGCAGCGTCATCGAGAATCCGGTCGGGCACAGGGAGCTCGGCCTGGCCAAGCGCAGGGCGCTGGCGGCATCCCTGCGAGAGCGTGCTTACACGCGCGCGCTTGTGCTCCCGAATTCATTCAAGTCGGCGCTGATTCCGTGGCTCGCCCGGATTCCGCGGCGAACTGGCTACGTCGGCGAAGCGCGCGGAATATTGTTGAACGACGTTCGCAGGCTCGACCGCAACGCATATCCACGACTGGTCGATCGTTTTGTTGCCTTGGCCGCGAACCCGGGCGAGATGCTGCCGACGGTTTCCGCGCCGGTGCTGGTGCCCAATGCAGGCAATGCGGCCGAGGCGATCCGTGCGCTGGGACTGGCGACCCGGCGGCCGGTGGCGATCTTCTGCCCTGGCGCCGAATACGGGCCCGCCAAGCGTTGGCCGACGGAGCATTTTGCGACCCTGGCGCGACGTTTGATCGACTCGGGCTACGCCGTGTGGGTGATTGGATCCCCCAACGATCAGCTTGCCGCGGAGCCGCTCGCCGCGCTGGTTCCGGAAATACGCAATGCCTGCGGGCGCACCGACCTCGGGACCGCGATCGATCTTCTCGCCACTGCCAAGGTCGTGGTCAGCAACGACTCCGGGCTGATGCACGCCGCCGCGGCGGTCGGCGTTGCGCTGGTTGCCCTGTTCGGCTCATCGAGCCCGGAATACACTCCACCTCTGTCGCCGCTTGCCCGCGTCGCCCGCATCGACATTGTCTGCAGTCCATGTTTTCAGCGCGTATGCCCGCTCGGGCACTTCAAGTGCATGCGCGAGCTGTCGCCCAATGTTGTGTATGATCTGGCGCGCCTTGGCGAAAGCAAGACTTACCACGATCGCTCTCGCGATTTGAATTGATGAACTGATGGCAAAGGTCCGGACACCGACCATTTTCACCACGCCTCAGGACGCGGCCACGGCGTTTTATCGCGCCTTCGAGGCGAAGGACATCGATGCAATGATGGCTGCCTGGGCGGAGGACGAAGATATTGTCTGCGTTCACCCTGGCGGCCCGCGTCTGGTCGGATTCGACGCGGTTCGCGTCGGCTGGGAACAGATATTCGCCGGCGAGACAAAACTGTTGTTTCGCCTGGAAGAGCTGGTAGTGCTCGAGACCGTCGGGATGGCGCTGCAGAGCGCAATCGAACAGGTTACGGTCGGCAATGACCCCGCGCCACGCGGCACCGCCATCGCGAGCAATGTCTTTTTACGCACCCCGTCGGGATGGCGCATCGTCTTGCATCACGCTTCACCGGCGCCGACGTTGACTATCGCCTCCCCTGCGGGGCCGTTGCACTAGCGGCGCGAGCTATCCGGCGCGGGGCCCCGCGTAGCGGGGATCGACGGGGAATTGCGAGTCGACGCTCGCGGCCAACACGCGACGTATCTCATTCATGAGCGGGTTGAGGAGGCCGCGGGTGGCGCGAGCTACCCGGCGCGGCTCCCCGCGTAGCGGGGATCGATGGGGAATTGCGAGTCGACGCTCGCGGCCAATACGCGACGTATCTCATTCATGAGCGGGTTGAGGAGGCCGCCGGGCCGAGCAGGTCCGGCCCACCCGGGTACGAAATAATTTCGTCGCTTAAGCAGTCCCGCCGATAGTCAGGCCATCAATGCGCAGCGTCGGCTGGCCAACGCCGACCGGCACGCTCTGGCCGTCCTTGCCACAAGTGCCGACCCCGGCGTCGAGCGCCAGGTCGTTGCCGATCATCGAGACCCGGGTTAGTGCGTCCGGGCCGTTGCCGATGAGCGTCGCCCCCTTCACCGGATAGGTGAGCTTGCCGTTTTCGATCCTCCACGCCTCGGCGGTCGAAAACACGAACTTGCCGTTGGTGATGTCGACCTGACCGCCACCGAAGTTCACCGCATATAACCCATCGGCGACGGATTCGATAATCGAGGCCGGATCGCAATCGCCCGCTTGCATGATGGTGTTGGTCATGCGCGGCATCGGCATGTGTGCAAACGATTCACGCCTGCCGTTGCCGGTTGGCGACACGCCCATCAGCCGCGCATTCAAGGCATCCTGCATGTAGCCCTGCAGAATCCCGTCTTCGATCAGCACCGTGCGCTGCGTCGGGTTGCCCTCATCATCGATGTTGAGGGAGCCTCGGCGCTGGGCGATGGTGCCGTCATCGACGACCGTGACGCCCTTGGCGGCGACGCGCTCTCCGACGCGCCCGGAAAACGCCGACGTTCCCTTACGATTGAAGTCTCCCTCCAGACCGTGACCGATCGCTTCGTGCAGCAGAATGCCCGGCCAACCCGGCCCGAGCACCACGGTCATCGTGCCGGCGGGCGCGGCCTGCGCTCTGAGGTTGAGCAACGCCTGATCGACCGCCTGCTTGGCGTACTCCTGCAGAATCGATTCGGTGAAGTAGCCGTAGTCAACGCGGCCGCCTCCGCCGCCCATGCCCTGCTCCCGCTTGCCGGCTTCCTCGACGATGACATTCAGCGACAGCCGCACCAGCGGCCTTACATCGGCCGCGATCATCCCGTCGCTGCGGGCGACGAGGATGGCTTCGTATTCGCCCGCGAGCGACGCCATCACCTGCGTGACTCTGGGGTCGCGAGCGCGCGCGACCCGTTCAAGCCGCTCGAGCAGCGCGACCTTTTCGGAGTCGCTCAACGCTGCGACGGGATCGCTGGGTGAATACAACACGTGCGTGCTGCCGAGCCTGTCGAGCGCGGCCACGGCTGACTGGCCTTGCCGCCCGATGGCACGAGTCGCGGTTGCGGCCTTGGTCAGCGCGTCGAGACTGATGTCGTCGGAGTATGCAAACGCAGTCTTTTCGCCGGACACCGCGCGCACGCCCACGCCGCGATCGATCGAAAACGATCCCGACTTTACGATGCCTTCTTCCTCTCCATCCGCGAATATTGGAAATAGAGATCGGCATAGTCCACGTGATGAACATGGATACCCGCGAGGACATCGGAGAGCTGGCGAAACTCCAGCGCCGCAGGCGCAAGCAGCAACTCGGTTGCCTGAGCAAGCAGTTTGGAATCGACGGCGGGAAGCGCGAGACGGGTCACTTGAGTCCTTGGGCATGGCCGAAGTAAGAGCGCTCCCTATTGTCGGGCCGGGCGCTCCCCGACACAAGCCCGTTCACCAACACAGCCTTGCTTTCGGAACGCTTGATAGACTGGAACCTAATCGCGTTGCATGCGGTCGTGAGCCATTTCACGTCGCCGCTTGCCCGAGATAGGTTGCAGCCACGCGCGCAT
>VBDA01000156.1 GCA_005883655.1 Betaproteobacteria bacterium
TATCGCGGCTATCATCGCCGCGCGCAGGCGCAAGACCACCAAGTTCGAAGACAGTATTATTTCCGGCACCGACATCAAGACGAATACGGTTTTCGGCTCGACCGGCGGCGGCGTGGTCAACACCGGCGACAATTCGCTCGCCAGCGATTTCAGCCGCGAGGGTCTCGGGAACATCGATACCGACGAAGTCGATCCGATCGCCGAGGCCGAGGTCTATCTCGCCTACGGCCGCGATGCGCAGGCCGAGGAAATACTGAAGGATGCGCTGAAGAAGGATCCGCAGCGGCAGGAAATTTATCTCAAGCTGTTGGAGATTCACGCGCAGCACAACAAGCCATCGGCATTCGAGACCGTGGCCAGTGAGTTGTATTCGGTCTCAGGCGGCCAAGGCGAGGTGTGGCAAAAGGCAATGGCGTTGGGTCGCCAACTCGACCCGGCGAATCCATTGTTTGCGGAGGCAGGCGGCGGCGCGGCATTCGCGACCGCGACGACGGCCGCCGCGGCTCACACCGCGGGCGAAACCCACCAGCCTTCGGGATCGCCGGATACCAAGCCCAAGCCCGAGCCGCGCGGCGGCGCGCCGCTGGAGTTCACGCTCGATGACGATATTTCGCTTTCGCCGACCTCCGGCGAGGTGGACACCAAGGCGCCAGCCGCGACGCGCCAGCCAAGCGCGCCGCCGAAAATCAATTTCGAGAAGCCGGCCGTATCCGCCGCGACATTGGCCGCCGGTGCCGCGGGCGCCGCGGCAGGTGCTGCCGCCGCCAGAGCGGCCGCCGAAAAACCGCCAGTCAAGGTTCGAGACACAGTGTCCTTCGATCCCGAGTCAATACCGAAGTTCGATCTGGATTTCCACCTCGACGAACCGGCCAAGCCTGCGCCCTCGGCGCCGAGGCCGGTGGCCGCGGTTTCAACCGCCACCGCTGCCGCGCGTGAGCCCGCACTGGTCAGCGCCGGAGCACCCGCGCCACAGCTGACGCGACCGGCGGCGGCGATCGAGCTCGACAAGCTCGACCTCGCGTTCGATCCAAAGCGTTCGACCTTCGAAGACCCGACGCCGTCGGTGCTGGACGGACAATGGCACGACGCGGCTACCAAGCTCGATCTCGCGAAGGCGTATCAGGAAATGGGCGATGTCGAAGGCGCGCGCGAGATCCTCCAGGAAGTGTTGCATGAGGGCGACGATGAGCAAAAAGCCGAAGCCCAGGCCTTAATCACCAAGCTGGCCTGATCCGCGACAACAGACCGTGTGACGGGGCGGTGGATCGTCGATCCACCGCCCCTTGCGTTTCAAGCGTCGCAATGCGGCGGCGAATGCACCGCTCGACGAACGCCTGCGTTAGCCACTCTCTCCTGATATGCGCATCGCGCTCGGACTCGAATACCACGGCACGCCGTTTCACGGCTGGCAATCTCAGGCCGATGGCAGCGGAGTGCAGAATGCTCTCGAGCGCGCGCTGTCCGAGATCGCAGGCGAGCGTGTCGCAGTCATTGCGGCCGGACGTACCGACACCGGTGCGCATGCGACGCTGCAGGTAGCGCATTTCGACATTGGCGTGCGGCGGCCCGAAACCGCATGGGTCCGTGGCGTCAACGCATTACTCCCCGATGCGATCGCGGTGCAATGGGCAATGCCTGTTGCCGAGGAGTTCCACGCCCGCTTCAGCGCAACCGGCCGTCATTACACCTATCTTCTGCTGGACCGCCCGGTGCGGCCGGCGCTGCTCAACGGCAGGACAGGCTGGTACCATCAGCCGCTTGCGCTGGCGCGGATACGGAAGGGTGCGGCCGCGTTGATCGGCAGGCATGATTTCAGCGCGTTTCGCGCCGCCGACTGTCAGGCGAAATCGCCAGTCCGAACGCTCGACCGGCTCGACATCGCGCGCGAGGGAAACATGATTCGTTTCGATCTGCACGCCGACGCATTTCTATACCGCATGGTGCGCAATATCGTCGGCGCGCTTGTCTATGTCGGCAATGGCCGGCAGCCGCCGTCGTGGATCGGCGAGTTGCTGGCCGGGCGCGATCGCACCCGCGCCGCGCCGACATTCGCAAGCGCTGGATTGTATTTCACCGGTGTCGACTATCCGACCCGCTTCAATTTGCCGGCAACCTGCGCGCCGCTGCTTATTCCCCTGAACAGGCCCTGACATGCGCACTCGCGTCAAGATCTGCGGTATGACGCGCGTCGAGGATGCGATTGCCGCGGCGCAAGCGGGCGCGGACGCGATCGGACTCGTATTCTGGCCCGGTACACCTCGTTGCGTGAGCTTCGATCAGGCGCGGGCGATTGCCCGCGCGGTTCCTGCTTTCGTCACCACCGTCGGCTTGTTTGTCGATCCGGCGCCGGCGGCGGTTCGTGCCGCGCTGGACGCGGTTCCGCTCGACCTCCTGCAGTTCCACGGCAACGAGGATGCGGATTTGTGCGCGAGCTTCGCTCGCCCGTACATCAAGGCGGTGCCGGTCAAACCCGGGATCGATTTGCTACAATACGCGGCTCGTTATGGCGACGCTCACGGATTGCTTTTCGATGCGTTCGAGCCCGGCGGGCTGCCAGGGGGGACCGGCAAGACTTTCGATTGGAACGAGCTGCCGGGCGAGTTGCAGCGGCCCCTGATTCTCTCCGGAGGACTCACGCCGCAGAATGTCGGAGCCGCGATCCGTACCGCGCGGCCCTGGGCCGTCGACGTTTCCAGCGGTGTCGAGCTGACCGGCGAAGACGGCCTGCCGCGCAAGGGCATCAAGAGCGCGGCAAAAATTGCAGCGTTTATCCGGGAGGTGCGCAATGCAGATGAATGATTTGCCGGATTCGCGCGGACACTTCGGCCCCTACGGCGGCGTGTTTGTTGCCGAGACGCTTATCGCCGCGCTCGACGAGCTCCGCGAACAATACGCGCGCTATCAGCACGATCCCGCCTTCGTCGCCGAATTCGAATCGGAGCTCAAGCATTATGTCGGCCGGCCGAGCCCGATCTATCACGCCCAGCGCTGGTCCGAAAAGCTCGGCGGCGCGCAGATCTATCTCAAGCGCGAGGATTTGAATCACACCGGTGCGCACAAGATAAACAATTGCATCGGCCAGGCGCTTCTGGCAAAAAGGCTCGGCAAGCCGAGAGTGATCGCCGAGACGGGCGCCGGCCAGCACGGCGTTGCCGCCGCGACGGTCGCCGCGCGCTTCGGCATGCAGTGCGTCGTATACATGGGATCGGAAGACATCAAGCGCCAGGCGCAGAACGTATTCCGCATGAAGCTGCTCGGGGCTGAGGTGGTGCCGGTCGAATCCGGCTCGAAAACGCTCAAGGACGCGCTCAACGAAGCGATGCGCGACTGGGTGACCAACGTGGAGAATACGTTCTATATCATCGGCACCGTCGCGGGGCCGCATCCCTATCCGATGATGGTTCGCGATTTTCAGAGTGTTATCGGTCGCGAGTGCCTGCAGCAGATGCCGGAAATGATCGGCCGCCAACCGGACGTGATCATCGCCTGCGTCGGCGGCGGCTCGAACGCGATGGGCATCTTTTATCCCTATCTCTCGCACGAGAGCGTCAAGCTGATCGGCGTCGAGGCAGCGGGCGAAGGCATCGCGACCGGACGTCACGCGGCGTCGCTTACCGCAGGCAGGCCCGGCGTGCTGCACGGCAATCGCACCTACCTGCTGCAGGACAAGAACGGGCAGATCATCGAGACCCACTCGGTGTCGGCGGGGCTCGACTATCCCGGTGTCGGGCCGGAGCACGCGTGGCTCAAGGACAATGGGCGCGCGCAATATGTATCGATCACCGACGATGAGGCGCTCACCGCGTTTGGCGATTGCTGCCGCATCGAGGGCATCATTCCGGCGCTCGAATCGGCGCATGCGCTTGCCTATGCGACAAGAATCGCACCGCAGCTGCCGGCGAGCACGGTGCTGCTGGTCAATCTTTCGGGGCGCGGCGACAAGGACATGAACACCGTCGCCGAGCGCACCGGACTCAAGTTTCACTGCCGGCCCGAGTGCGATCCGGCACGGCGATGAATCCGATCTACCACCAAACCAGCGACACAAAGGAAGAACGATCTTGATGGTTTCGGAGCCCTCGCATCTCCGTGGTGAGATTCCGGCCCGATGAATCGCATTGACGCCACCTTCGACAAGCTCCGCGCAGCAGGCCGCGCGGCGCTGATTCCGTACATCACCGCGGGCGATCCTTCGCTCGCGGCGACGGTTCCGCTGATGCGTGCGCTGACCTCCGCCGGCGCCGACGTGATCGAGCTCGGCGTTCCGTTTTCCGACCCGATGGCCGACGGCCCCGTCGTCCAGCGCGCGTCGGAGCGCGCGCTTGCCAACGGCGTCGGTCTCGACGACGTCCTGACCATCGTGGCGGCGTTTCGCGAGCTGGATGCGATCACGCCGATCGTGCTGATGGGGTATGCGAATCCGATCGAAGCGATGGGAACGACAGCGTTTGCCGACCGCGCGCAACACGCCGGCGTCGACGGAGTCATTGTCGTCGACTATCCCCCCGAAGAAGCGGGCGAGTTTGCGCAACTGCTCGAAGGACGCCAAATCGCGCCGATTTTTCTGGTGGCACCGACGACGCCGGAGGCGCGCATCATCGCCATCGGCCGGATGGCGCGAGGGTACGTGTATTACGTCTCGCTGAAGGGCGTGACCGGCGCGGGCCATCTGGACGTCGCGGATGTCGTCGCCAGGCTGGCCGGGATTCGGCGCCATGTCGCACTGCCGGTGGGCGTGGGTTTCGGCATCCGCGATGCGGTGAGCGCGCAAGCCATCGCGGCGCACGCCGACGCGATCGTCATCGGCAGCAGGATCATCCAGGAAATAGAGAGCGGTCCCCCAGCGCAAGCTCCCGAGCGCGCGGCGGCGTGGCTCGCGACCATACGAACGGCGATCGATCAGATCGCCAGGAAAGCAGCATAGGTGGTCGACAGCGCGATGGGGAAACGAAGATGAGTTGGCTGCAAAAGCTCCTGCCTCCGCGCATCAAGGCGACGCCGGGGATCGCCAAGAAGGCGATTCCCGAGGGGCTGTGGGTCAAGTGTCCGGCGTGCGAGGCGGTCCTGTACCGCACCGATCTCGAGAAGAACCTCAACGTGTGCCCAAAATGCTCGCATCACGGCCGAGTGTCGGCCCGCGAGCGCATCGAGCAGCTGCTCGATCCTGACGGTCGCTATGAGATCGGATCCGAAGTGCTTCCGATCGACAGTCTGAAGTTCAAGGACACGCGCAAATATCCCGAACGGCTGTCGGCCGCGCTGGAAGAAACCGGAGAAACCGATTCGCTGGTGGTCATGCAGGGAAGCATCAAGTCGGCACCGCTGGTGCTGGCGGTCTTCGAGTTCGATTTCATGGGCGGATCGATGGGCTCGGTGGTCGGCGAGCGCTTTGTGCGCGGCGTGCGCGTATCATACGAGAATCGCATCCCGTTCGTGTGCATCACCTCCAGCGGCGGAGCGCGAATGCAGGAAGGCGTCAGTTCGCTCTTCCAGATGGCAAAGACGACCGCGGTGCTGCAGGAGCTGACCAAGGCGCGGCTTCCGTTCGTTTCGATTCTTACCGATCCCACCATGGGCGGAGTTTCGGCCAGCTTCGCGATGATCGGCGACATCGTTATCGCGGAGCCGGGAGCCCTGATCGGGTTCGCGGGCCCGCGAGTGATCGAGCAGACCGTGCGCGAAAAGCTTCCCGAGGGTTTTCAGCGCGCCGAATTTCTGCTGGAAAAAGGCGCCATCGACATGATCGTCGATCGCCGTCAGCTCAAGGACGATCTGCCCAAGCTGCTGACCTTGTTGCAGAGCCAGCCGCTTCCCTCGGGCTGAAGCGCCTGCTGCACGCCGCTTCGTCGCTCCATCAGTGAGACAAGCCTCGACGCTGAGCGAATGGCTCGCGTATCTCGAGACGCTTCATCCCAAGGCGATCGCGATGGGGCTCGATCGCGTCAGCGCGGTCTTCGCGCGTCTTGGGGTCGCGCTGACATGCCCTGTGGTCACCGTCGGCGGCACCAATGGCAAGGGCTCGACCTGCGCGTTGCTCGAATGCATGCTGCGTGCCGGCGGCTATCGGGTCGGGGCCTATACCTCGCCGCACCTTTTACGCTACAACGAGCGGGTGCGCATCGATGGCGCCGAGGCAACCGACGAGGCCTTGCTCGAAGCGTTTGCCGCGGTGGAATCCGTCCGCCTGACGACGCCGCTCACCTACTTCGAGTTCGGCACGCTCGCCGCGCTGTGCTTGCTCGCGCGCGCCGAGCTCGACGTGGTCGTCCTCGAAGTCGGCTTGGGAGGCAGGCTCGACGCGGTCAATGTCATCGATGCCGACGTCGCGATCGTCACCACGGTGGCGATCGATCATGTCGATTATCTCGGAACGACGCGCGAGGAGATCGGCCGCGAGAAGGCGGGCATTTTCCGCCCCGGTGCTTTCGCGATCTGTGCCGATCGCAGACCGCCGGCTACATTGCTCGCGCAGGCGAGCGCGATCGATGCCAGACTGCTGCGGATCGGCATCGACTACGATTTCACCGCTCACGACGGGCAGTGGAGCTACCGCGGGCCGGGCGGCGCGCGGCACGGGCTGCCGATGCCGGCGCTTCGCGGAGCCTATCAACTTGCCAACGCGGCGACAGCACTCGCCGCGCTCGACGTTTTACGCGATCGGCTTGCGGTTTCCATGGGCGCGGTACGAGAAGGCCTCGTCAGCGTCGAGCTTCCGGGGCGACTGCAGGTTCTGCCGGGACGGCCGGTGACAGTGCTCGACGTCGCCCACAATCCGCAGGCTGCTGCCGCATTAGCCGACGGCCTTGCGTCGATGGGATTTCATCCGTGGACATGGGCGGTGTTCGGGATCATGGCCGACAAGGACATCGACAGCGTCATCGCGGCATTGCTGACGCGTGTGGACCGCTGGTACATCGCAAGCCTGCCGCCGCCTCGAGGCGCGACTGCTTTAGATTTGCGCCGGCGCCTGGAAGCTGCAGGTGTGGCGCCTGCGGACATTCGAGACTTCGCCGATCCCGCCTCGGCGTACCGCGCCGCGCGGGAAGCGGTCGCGGAAGCTGATAGAATTATCGTTTTCGGCTCGTTTCTGACGGTGGCCGCGGCGCTGGCATTGACGGATCGCCTCGCTGCATGAATGTCAACTAAGGTTCCCGTGAGTGCATGCTGACACGACCCGAAGCAGCCGACCCCGCCGTCGAAGAGCTCAAGCGACGCGCCCGCCGCCGGCTGGTGGGAGCGATCGTGCTGGCACTTGCGGCCGCGGTCATTCTTCCGCTGTTGCTCGAAAGCGATCCTAAACCGCTGGGCGACGATGTATCGATCCAGATTCCTCCGATCGATAGCGGCAAGTTCATTACGCCGCTTTCGCCTGGCAAGGGAGCGGAAGGGAAAGCTGCACCGGATCGCGCTGGCCCATCGACGTCGGCGAAGCCGGCTCCGGTCGCGCCCGATACTTCGGTCGAGGCAAAGCCGGCTGACGCGCTCAATGCGAGCGGCAAACCGCAACGGGCACCCGAAGCCGCGCCTCCCGCTGGAGCGACCGCGCCCACTACGATCGCTGCCAATCCCGAACCGCAGAAGCCTGCCGCGTCTGCGTCCAAGGCTGGAGCCGGCGATACCCGACCGAATGTGCTTTCACCGGCGGGCGGTTTTGTCGTGCAATTGGCCGCGTTTGCCGATGCGAAAGCCGCACCGGCGCTTGCATCCAAGCTCAAGACCTCGGGATTTCCCGCCTATACCGAGACGTTGAAGACGCAGCAGGGCACCATGCGACGCGTGCGTGTCGGTCCTTACCCGACACGCGAAGTTGCCGACGCGGAGCTCGCCAAGCTCAATGCGGCGGGGTATCGCGGCGTGGTGACGACAAGATGATGCCGTTTATGCTGCGATGAGCGCATTCGATGTGATCGTCATCGGCATCGTTGGCTTATCGACAATACTCGCGTTCTGGCGCGGCTTGATTCGCGTCGTCATGTCGCTGGTGGCACTGATCGCGGCGGTGCTGGCGGCGATCCAGTTTTCACCGGGGGTGGCAACCATGTTGCCGCCGCTGGGCGACAACCCCGTGACCGGGTACGTGGCTGCATTCGCCCTGATTTTCATCGTCGTCGCTCTTGTCGGGGCGCTGCTGGGCTGGGTGCTGTCGAGAGCCATCCGAGCGATCGGGCTCGGTTTCGTCGATCGTTTGCTCGGTGCCGTGTTCGGTGTGGCACGCGGCGTGCTTATTGTTGTCATACTCGTATTGCTAGCAGGTTTGACGGCCTTGCCTCGCCAGGAATGGTGGCAGAATGCCTTGCTTGCTCCGCCGCTGGCGGTTGCCGCGCTGAGCTTGCGCCCGTGGCTGCCGCAGGCGCTGGCGAAGCGCCTCGACTATGGCACAGGCGACACTAGACCCGGACGACCGGCAAAGAGCGGCGTCCACGTGAACGAAGGCGGCGGTAGTTTGACCTTAGGATAAAAGCTATGTGTGGAATCGTCGGCGCTGTTACGCATACGCCGGTTAACCAGCTCCTGTATGACAGCTTACTGCTGCTGCAGCACCGCGGTCAGGAGGCGGCCGGCATCGTGACCAGCGAGGGTCCGGTGTTTCACATGTACAAGGCGCCGGGTTACGTACGCGACGTCTTCCGTACCCGCAACATGCGCGAGCTCACCGGCAACGCCGGCATCGGGCACTGCCGTTATCCGACCGCAGGCTCCGCTTCGTCCGAGCTCGAATCGCAGCCGTTCTATGTCAATTCGCCGTTCGGCATCACCCTTGCGCACAATGGCAATCTGACCAACAGCGAAGCGCTCAAGCGCGAGCTCTTTCAGCTCGACTTTCGTCACGTCAACACCGACTCCGATTCGGAAGTGCTGCTCAATGTGCTCGCGCTCGAGCTGGAGCGCGCCGCGCATC
>VBDA01000560.1 GCA_005883655.1 Betaproteobacteria bacterium
GCATCACCGAGGCCATCGCCGAAGCCGCGCGCACCGGAAAGATAGTCGACACGACCCCGGCCTGATTGCATCTCCGGCATCATCCTGTTCACAGAAAGGAACACCATGAAAACGTTTCTGATGCTGCACGGCATAAATCACAACATGTTCGGAAAACGGGATCCCAAGCAATACGGCACCACCACGCTCGAGGAGATCGATGGCGAATTGAAAGAGCTCGCAAAGGAGCTCGGCGTCAAGGTGGTAAGCTTTCAGACGAACAGCGAAGGCGACATGTGCGACCGCATCCACCAGGCTTACAAGGACAATGTGGACGGTGTAATGCTCAACGCCGGCGCATGGACTCACTATAGCTATGGCATACGCGATGCCCTTGCGATCCTGACGGTGCCGGTGGTCGAGCTCCACATGTCGAACATTCACGCACGCGAGGAGTTTCGCCACAAGTCGGTCTTCGCCGAGATCATTCTGGGGCAGATCTCCGGCTTCGGCGTCGACAGTTATCTGCTTGCCCTACGGGCAGCCGTGTCAGCATCCGGAAGCTCGAAGTAGCGTGAACCTTAAGAGTCTGGTGCCGGCGGAGGTGTCAGGCGGGGTCCGGGCCCGACCCTGGTTTATTGTGCCGTTCGATTTGTAATCAGCCCGCGCCCGAAGGAGCCGGTTTGCCCGTGGCAGGAGCCTGCGCCTGCGACGCCATCCTTGCCGGAGCATTCAGCGCGCCATACGCGTCGTAGGAGCCCGCTCGCTGCACGATCTCGAAAAAGAAAAGGTCCGCAAAACTGTTGCTGTAGATGTGGAAATATTCCCCGCCCTGCGACCGGTCGTAGAGAATGCCCATGCTGCGCATGCGCTCCACGAGACCGGGATCGATCTCGAGTCGCGCCAGCAAGTCATCGTAATAATTGGGAGAGATCGGCACGAAGTCGACGCCGCTTTCGCGTAACTTGGCGACGGTCTCGAAAATGTCCGCGCAGCCGAGAGCGATATGGTGAACGCTGCCTCCCCCGATCGCGCTGACCATACGTGCCGTTCGCGTTCGCTGACTGAGGGAGACGTTGAGCACAAGCCGGACAGTGCGTTCGCGATTGGCAACCCCGACACTTCGAATCAGGCCGTAAGGGTCCGACAACTCCAGGCTGTCCCCGGGCTGCATGCCAAGCACCGCGCGACAGAAGAGGATCCACGTGTCGAGTTGATCCATGGGCAGGCCGAGCGCGACGTGGTCGACCGTATCCAGGCCCGGCCCGGTGGCCGCGTTCTCTTCATCGTCCGCCAGTATGAAGTCGATCTCAAAGACGCCGCTCGCTCCGAGCTCGGCCGGCACGAAATAGATCACGCCTCCGTCCGGCGCGCGAATCGCGGATATGTGCACCTCGTTGGGCCCGAGCGGACTGTCGAAGCGCGCGCATTGCAGGGCAGTCGCCCGGTTCAGCGCCCGAATCGGGTCGTCGGTATTCAAGCCGATTGCGCAGACGGTCGGCCCACGCTCGAGAAAGTAGGGACGCGCGAAGGAGTGCGGATCGGCGTTCAAAATAAGATTGATATCGCCCTGGCGGTAAAGCGCCACTTCCTTGGAACGATGCTTGCCTGCGTGCCGGAAACCGAGCTGCTCGAGCAATGTGCCCAAGGCGCGCCCGGATGCATCGTCGACGGCGAACTCGAGGAACGCGATCCCGCCGAGCGATGGGACGGCCGGCGGATCGAACAGCTCGATACGATCGACCACGCGCGCGCGGACCTTCGCATCGTTGCCGCTGTCATCTGCCCCGCTCTCGAGGCGCGCTCGAACCTGCCCCTCGATGTAGAGCAGCGACCGCATCGCATCGGCCGCGGTTCGCCGGTTCGGAACCTCCCTGAACAGATCATTGAAAATCTCCAGCGAAAGCGGTCCCGTATAACCGGCGAGCAAGACCTGTTCGAAGAAGTTCTCGAT
>VBDA01000561.1 GCA_005883655.1 Betaproteobacteria bacterium
AGGCCATACGGTGCCGCGGTGTAGATTCCGTACGCCTCCTCGACCGAAACCGTGTTCTCCGGCGTGAGCGCGACAATAAGGTTGCCCGCGAACAGGTGATCGACGTTTGCCGAGATCGCGAGCTCGGATTCCGACAGCGAAAAGCCGCGGCGCCCGGGGCCGATATCGCCGCCTGGCGCAAAGCCGCCGATCGCGAACTTCGACGGATCCTGGGACAGGTTAGCGTACCTTCCCTGCAGCACTGCCGAAATCGCGGGATTGAACGCTGCGATACCGGAGGCGGATGATGTTGCCGGTAATGCGGCAGCGACCGGAGATGCCGGAGCGGCTGCGGCCGGCGCGCTTTTCGCGGTCTCGGCATCCTTCAGCTTCTGCTCGAGCGCCTGAATCCGCGCTTCGTAGCTTTCCTTCAATTGCCTGATCTGCTCGCGAATCTCCGCGAGGTCTGCATCAGTTGCCGCCCACGCCGGGAACGGTACGGACATCGCCAGCGCCAAAGCGCCGTGCATCCAAATGAACTTGGACATGTAAAACTCCTCTAGCCATGATGGACCTATGCCGTACGCGACGGCACACCCAAACGGACTAGAGGAGTGTCGGCGGGGCGCGACTGGAGTAGTAGGCGGGCGCCGCGACCGCGAGCGACGCGAACCGGATTCCAACACTACCCGAATCGACAATCGCCGGTGCCGGCGATGCAACGCTGCTCGCCACTGCGTGGGAACCGCCCGCGAGTAACGCGCACTCGATGCACGGTGAATTGCTTGCCGATTTCTGCAGGCCTTGCTCATGCGACCGGTGCAGCTGATCGCCGAGGTGCTGCACCTCGTGCCTCTGTCCTTCG
Source organism: Betaproteobacteria bacterium (assembly GCA_005883655.1). Classification (GTDB taxonomy): domain Bacteria; phylum Pseudomonadota; class Gammaproteobacteria; order Burkholderiales; family Casimicrobiaceae; genus PALSA-1003. The sequence continues at coordinate 845 of VBDA01000561.1, forward strand.
AGCTGCATGCCAAAGAGCAGCAGCGAAAAAAGAACGGTGAGGACGGTGCGTTGCATGGTAGCCGGTCGGATGCTCTGGGACACGGTCGATCAGTTTAACGCAAAACTGCCGTCCGACGAACAGCGCGGCGGCTCCGCGCCGGGTGGCTCGCGCCGCGACCTACATCGCGCCTGGTGCGAAAGTGGACGCAAGCACGTCGAGTGCGTCCAGCTTCGCCGACGGCTCCTTGATCGTGATTCGCCACAGCGTGCGCGGATCGTTCGGGTCGGTCAGCGTCGCGGAGTGCAAAAGCGACGCGTTGTCCCAGATGACGATGTCGCCGACGCGGTAGGCATAGCTAAGGAGATATTTCGGCTGCGTCGCATGCGCCGCCAGCTCGTCGAGAAGGGCGACCGCTTCATTCTCGGGCATGCCGACGATGCCGTAAGAGCTGCCCGACACCGCATAGAGCGCCTTGCGCCCCGTGACCGGATGGGTGCGCACGAGTGGATGGGTGATCAGCGGCATCTTGGCTTTTTGCTCCGGCGTCAACGGCGACGCCGCGATTCGGCTCGCGTCGTTCATCTCCTTGCGATTGCCGTAGTGGTGGATGGCGACGAGCGATGCGATCTCTTGTTTCATGGCGTCACCCAAGCCATCGTACGCCGCGTATTGATTGGCAAACAGCGTGTTGCCGCCGGATTTCGGAACCTCGATCGAATAGAGCATCGTCGCCCGGGCCGGAACCTGGAGGTACGAATAGTCGGTGTGGAAATACGTCCCGGCGTCGGCCAGTCCGACCGGCTGGCCGTCCTTCTTCCGGTTGGACAGAATCAGGATGTTGGGGTCAGCCGGATGATGAAACTGGTCGATCACATGGGGCTCGGGCGGCCCGAAGCGGCGCGCAAAGGCAACGTACTGCGCGGGGGTCAGCGACTGAGCGCGAAGCACCAGCACTTGACCCTGGAAGAAAGTGCGCTCGATTTCGCCGAATGCCGTGTCCGATAGCGGCTTGGCGGTATCGACGTCCGAGGCCTCGAGCCCGAAACCGGGCGAAAGCGGCTTCGTCTGCAACATGATTCGGCGACCTCCTTCAGAGCGCAGCGTGAAGCGGCGCATTGCGTGTCGGCCGCAGCGTCGACTCGCAATTCCCCGTCGATCCCCGCGCTGCGCGCGGGGCGACTCACCGGGTGGCTCGCGTGGCGGCCTCCTTAGACCGTCGCGTGCAGTGATACGTTGCGTGTCGGCCGCAGCGTCGACTCGCAATTCCCCGTCGATCCCCGCGCTGCGCGCGGGGCCCCGCGCCGGGTGGCTCGCGCCGCTACTTCACGAACTGCGGCATCAGCGTTCGTGGCAGCCAGAGTATCAGAGACGGAAACAATATCACGATCAGCAGCACCAGCAGCATCGGGATGAAGAGGATGGCGGTGTCCTTCACCGCATCCTTGATCTTGATGCCCCCGATGGAGCAGGCGATCATCAGGCACAGGCCATACGGCGGCGTGACCAGGCCGTAGGCGATCGAGATCACGCCGATGATCGCGAAGTGAATCGGATGCATGCCCACCTTGGCCGCGAGCGGCGCGAGTATGGTGCCGACGATGATGATCGCGGGAATCGCGTCGATGAAACAGCCGATGAACAAGAAAGCCGCCGCAGTGATCAAGCCGACGCTGGTAACTCCGCCGCCCCACAGTTGCGGAATGTGGAAGTAAGCCAGGATCCATCCGAATGCCGAAGCGGTGCCGATGCAGAAGAGGGCGATCGCCGCGAAGCGCGCCGAGTCGTACAGCGTGTGCTTGAGCGCCGAGAATGGCAGCGAGCGGTAAATGAGCCCGCCGAGAAGCATTGCGTACAGCACCGCGATCACCGACGCCTCGGTCGGCGTGAAAAACCCGAAAACGATGCCGCCGACGATGATGCCCGGGGTCAGGATGGGCAGGATGGCTTGTGCGCAAGCCGACAAGAACTCCTTCATCGTTACGCGCGCGTACACCGGATAGTTGCGGCGCTTGGCGTAGATGTACACCGCGACCATCAGCGACAGTCCCATCAGCACGCCGGGAACGACGCCGGCGAGGAACAAGCCGCCGATCGACACCGAGATCACGCCGCCCCAGACGACCATCAGGATCGACGGCGGGATGATGACCCCCATCACCGCCGCACACGCGATCAGCGACACGGTGAAGGGGGTGTCGTAGCCTTGCTTTTTCATGGCCGGGATCAGTACGCCGCCGACGCCCGCGGCTTCAGCGGTCGACGAGCCGGAGATGCCGGCGAAGAGCATCGACACCAGGACGCTGACGTGACCGAGACCGCCCGGCAGGTGCCCGACCAGCGCACGTGAGAGGGCGATCAGCTTTTCGGTAATACCCGCCGAGTTCATCAGGTTCGCCGCCAGCATGAAGAACGGAATGGCCAGCAGAAGAAACGAGTTGTACGACTTCAGCATTTCGTTGAGCAGCAGGAAGGGCGTCAGCCGATCGTCGATGAAAAACACGGGCACGCAGGCGAGACCCAGCGCGAACGCGACCGGTACCCGAAGGATGATTAGCAGTGCGAAGACGCCGAAGAGAATCGCGGCGACTTCAGCGGGACCCATGGCGGCCGTTTGCGTAGAGCTTCATATCGTCGAGAATTTGTTCCGCCAGGAAAAGAAGCCAGCAGACACCGGCGAGCGGCCACGCAATATGGATCGACAGCATGTTGATGCCGGTCATCTCCGAGCTCTGCTCGTAGCCGAACGCCGCAAAGCGCCAGCCGAAGGCGATGAAGATCAGCGCCACCAGCAGCATCGACACATGAACGATGAGCCGGGCGACGGCTTTGCCGTGAACTGTCTTGGGCTCCGGTAGAACGTCGACGTCGAAGTGCGTGCCGTCGCGCACCGCGATGGTCGCGCCGAGCATGATCAGCCACATCAGGCAGAAGCGCGCGACTTCCTCAGTCCAGATATAGCGGGGAATGAACTCGAAAAAGCGGGAGAAGATCTGCAGCGTCACGGGGACCACCATGACCGCGATCAGTACTGTGATGACGAACTTCAGTGCGCGCGCAATCAGCGCGTTGAGTTTGCGTAGGGGCTCGTCCATCATCGGCTCAGCAAAAGCCGGCACGGGGCGAGGATCAGCTCGCCCGTTGACCGGCGCGACGGGCGCTATCGGATCGCGTTGACCTTGGTGAGTATCGCGGTCGCGTCGATCTCCTTGGCGTAGGACTGCTTCACCGGCTCGGCCAACTCGAGCAGCTTCGGACGCTCCGTGAACACCCAGGTCTTGAGCTTGCCTTCCTTTTCGAGCTTGGCGAGAAGCTGCGAATCGGCGCCCGATTCGAGATCGCGGCCATATTTGCCGGCCTCCTTCCCTGCCTTGAGGATCGCGGCCTGCAGGTCGGGCGGAAGCTTGCGGAAAGTCTTGCCGGCGAAACAGATCGGGCGCACGGTGATCGCGTGCTGGGTCAGCGAAATGTTCGGTCCGACTTCGTAGAATTTCATCGCATCCAGGCCCGCCGCTTCATTTTCCGCGCCCTGAATTACGCCTGTCTGGATCGCGTTGTAGACCTCGTTGTAGGCGATTACCGACGGCTTGGCGCCGATGGCGCCGAACATTTGCGTCTGGATCGGCGCGCCCATCACGCGCAGCGTAAAGCCGCGCAGCTCGGCCATGTTGCGGATCGGCTTGTTGGCGATAAGGTTGCGCGTGCCGCCGCCGTCGTAGCCGATGATCATCACATCCGCCTTCTTGGATACGTCGTCGATGATCGGCTGGAAGGCGTCGGAATCGAGCACCTTGTTCCAGTGATCGATATCGCGAAACAGAAACGGCATGTCGAGCAGCGGCGCCGCCTTGGCGAAAGTCGACATATGCGCCGGCGAGACGACGCCGTAGTCCACCGAGATGCCCTGGCTCATGTAAGCGAAATAATCCTTCTCCAGCCCCAGCTCGCTGTTGCGGTGGAGAACGAAGTTGATCGGCTTGCCGTAGTACTTCTTGACCAGCTCCTCGAACTTTAGCAGCGACTTGTTGAACGGGTGCGTGTCGTCGAATTGGACG
>VBDA01000562.1:0-465 GCA_005883655.1 Betaproteobacteria bacterium
AGATAAAGTCGACCCATGAGCGGATCGCCCGACTCGATTCGAATTACCGCGGGATTGGCAACAGCGACGGTGAAAGCCGGCATCGCAAGTCGCCTGATGTACGCCTCCGACTGCGCATAGCGGCCGGTCGGCAGCAGCATGTAATCGGCTGACTCGCACTCCTCGGTCGAGAATGCGAACCAGCCTCCGGGCCGCAGATTTCGCGCTGTCTCGCTGAACAAATCCTCCAGGGCGCCGATATAGATCAAAACGTCGGCCGCGATTACCAGGTCGAAACGTGCCGCGGCAGAGCTGCGCAACCAGTCATGCATCTCGCCCAGGTGCAGTTCGTCATAGATGCCGAGGGCGCGCGCCTGGCCGAGCATTTTTTCCGAGAGATCGACTCCGATCAGGTAGCGCTTGAGTTGCGCTAGTGAGAGTCCGCACTGACCCGTCCCGCAGCCCAGATCCAGGACATCCAGACTT
>VBDA01000562.1:535-1079 GCA_005883655.1 Betaproteobacteria bacterium
GAAGGTCGGGGCAAAATTGTCGAAGGTGGCACTGACCCAGCGATCGGGAGCGCGGCGCGTGACTTCGCCGGAAGCAGCGGCGAGATAGTGACTGAACAAGCTGGGATCCAGACCGCGTGAGATGGCGTTTTTATAGAGCTCCGTCGCTTGCCGTACCTTGCCTTGCTTTTCCAGCAGATGACCGAGATTGATGTAAGGGAGCTCGAGCTCGGGGCTGAGATCGAGCGCGCGTTGAAACGCCTCCTCGGCTTCAGCTGTACGGCCGAGAAGCTGCAAGGCTGAGCCGCGGTTGTTGTGCGCACGGGCATTGTCGGGTTGCAGGCGGAGCGAAAGGTCCAGCGCCCCGAGCGCTTCGGCGGGCCGGCCGGTGTCGCTGAACAGGAGTCCCAGGCGATAGTGAATAAGCGGATTGCCCGGGGCGAGCTCACGCGCATGCACAAGCAGGGCGTGGGCTTCCTCGAACCGCCCAGCTTCGAGCGATGCGTATCCCTCATCGCAAAGACGAGCGGCTTGGTCGGAGGCGGGCGGAACAATCACCGGCGCG
>VBDA01000562.1:1182-4345 GCA_005883655.1 Betaproteobacteria bacterium
AACGTTTCCCATGCCAACAACAAGACCAAGCGCCGGTTCTTGCCGAACCTACAGCGTCGCCGCTTTTGGGTCGAAAGCGAGAACCGCTGGATCAACCTACGGCTGACCAACGCTGCGCTGCGCACGATCGACAAGAATGGCATCGACGCGGTGCTGGCAGACCTTCGCTCGCGCGGCGAGCACGTCTGACATACCGCTGACGGTAACCGGAGCAACTCATGCGCGAAAAGATCAAATTGGAATCGTCGGCGGGGACAGGCCACTTCTACACAACTAGCAAGAACAAGAAGCTGATGCCGGAGAAGATGGAGATCAAGAAGTTCGACCCCGTCGCCCGCAAGCACGTCATGTACAAGGAGACGAAGCTCAAGTAACGCATCCGTCCAAGAGCAAGACGCGAAGCGTCGCGGCGATTGGCGACGGATGCGTCATCCTCGCGTAAGCGGGGATCCAGCGTCTTTGGGTGGTTGCGGTAGCTCGATAAATTAGTAAAAAGCCCGCCATCATCTGGCGGGCTTTTTTATCGCGACGGTTAGGTCACCAGCGCTACGCGTAGCTCCGCAGCTGCCGCGAAAAGTTCTGCAGCGGAATAATTCCGCTTGATTCGGCCCGGTGGCACCAATCCTGCAAGCGCGCCAGCAGTTGCTCGCGCGACTCATTGGAGCGTTCCCAAAGCGCGGCCAGCTCCTGGCGCATCGCGTAAATCGTCCGCAACGCTCGGCTGCTTTCGAGCGTCGAGGCGAGCTTGGCGCGATCGGTTTCGGGCAAGGCGCTTTCCGATGATTGGAACCACTGGCGCACGCGCCGGAAGCTTGGCACTTCGGGGGTGAGCTCGCCGCGCCGGGCCCGCTCGCGCAGGCTCGCGACTTCGTGGGCGTAGGTTTGCTTGAGCGAACGTGCATAGCTGGTAAGTACGGCATAGCGGTGGGTGATCACCGCCTGCAGCGTCTCGAAATCGGCGTGGAGCTTGGCACTGTCGAACTTCAGGCGCGGCGCCACCTTGCGTACGGTTGCGAGGCCGAGCATTTCCAGTGTGCGTATGTACATCCAGCCTATATCGAACTCATACCAGCGCGACGACAGCTTGGCCGAGGTACCGTAGGCGTGATGATTGTTATGGAGCTCTTCGCCGCCGATCAGGATGCCCCAAGGCACGACATTGCGGCTCGCGTCTTCGCACAGGAAATTGCGGTAGCCCCAGTAGTGTCCGATGCCATTGATGATGCCCGCGGCGGTGATCGGTATCCACGCCATCTGAACCGCCCAGATGGTCGCCCCGATAGGACCGAACAACGCGAGGTTGACTACCAGCATGAGGCCGCAGCCCTGCCAGGAAAAAGGCGTGTAGACATTGCGCTCTATCCAGTCATCGGGCGTGCCGAGGCCGTATTTCTCGAGCGTTTCCTGATTCTTCGATTCGTCGCGATAGAGCTCCGCACCCTGCCAGAACACCTTCTTGATGCCTCGGGTCTGCGGGCTGTGCGGGTCGTCATCGGTCTCGACCTTCGCGTGATGCTTGCGGTGGATGGCAACCCACTCCTTGGTCAGCATCCCGGTCGTGAGCCAGAGCCAGAAACGGAAGAAGTGACTGACCACTGGGTGCAGGTCGAGGCCGCGGTGCGCCTGGGATCGATGCAGGTATATCGTGACCGACGCGATGGTCACGTGCGTCAGCGCAAGCGCGACGACGACATAGCCCCACCACGGCAGAGATATCAAGCCGGTGGCGAGAAAAGAAGGAATGTCAAAACTCATTGAAGGGTGATCCTTGCGATACGGTGTGTCTTTCGACAGCCGTGGTCAGGGAAAATTGCGCGACAGCAGGAGATTATACACCGTCCTGCTTCGCCGCGCAGCCTATGTTAATATTAGCAAAATCAGATACTTAGCTTGGCCGATTCAACGGCAAGGCCTGCTCATTAGAAGCAGTTTCCGTGCCAGCGGAGGCGGAAGCCAATAGCCGCACCTCGCGCTGCGGGAAAGGAATCTTGATGCCATTGGCTTGGAACGCCCTCCATATGTTGACGTTCAGGGCCGATTTCAAGTTTCCCTGGCCGTTTTCGGGGTCGTTGATCCAGACCGCGAGCTCGAGATCGATGCCGTTTTCGGCGAAGCCGAGAACGTGGACCAACGGTGCAGTTGAAGCGGCGCGTAGCGTGCGCGGCTCGCCGAGCGCGACTTGCTCCATCAACTTCATCGCGAGGTCAAGATCGCTGTCGTAGCTGATCTGCATGGGCAAACCGATCTTGATCTCCTTGTTGCTATACGAGTGATTGAGCACCGTGGTGATCACCAGGGTCTCGTTGGGCACGATCGCCTCGACGCCATCAAGACTGCGCACGACGACATAGCGCGCGGTTACCTTGCTGACCACGCCGAAGCGGTTGTCGACGGTGATCATGTCACCGACGCGGATCGACCGGTCGAGCAGGATGGTGAAGCCGGCGATGTAATTGCTGGCGAGCTTCTGCAGGCCAAGTCCGATGCCGACACCGACCGCCCCGCCGAACACCGACAGAACCGTCAGATCGATTCCGACAAAGGAAAGCGCGATCAGCAAGCCAACCAGGATCAGGAGGGCGCGGAATAGCTTGGCCATCACCACCCGGACGTTGTTGTCGAGATGCGACACTCGCATCAGCCGCTGCTCGATCAGGCCCGACGCCCAAAGCGAAAGCACTACGGTCACGATGACGACGACGCCGTCGCGTCCGACGTCCAGCAGGCTCAACGAGGTCTTGCCCAATGGAAGCTTGATTTCTTCCAGCGACGCGGCAATCTCCGGCAGGACTCCAACGTAATAGAGCAGCAGCGCGCCCCAGATGGTGAAGCTGACCCGTTACGAATCGCGTAGACGCACAAACGGATCAGCGCCAGCGCGATGACCAGCGGTATCGCGATCGGAAAAAAGACCGGCAGATGCCAGTGAAGCAGCACTGCGCGAACCAGAAGCAGCAGAGTGAGCGTCGTCAGCGGGAAGATCAGCCGATTGACACTGCCGGCGCTGATGCGCGCCACACGCGATTCGCGCCTGCTGCCGATGCGCACGCGGCGATCGACGGCCCAGCCGATCACAAAACAACCGACGATCGCGACGAGCTCCAGGAGCCCGTCGCGAGTCCCGAGCGACTGCTGAATGAGGTCGAAATTAAGCGGTGTCAGC
>VBDA01000563.1 GCA_005883655.1 Betaproteobacteria bacterium
CTTTCTTTGCGACGTGCATGGCCGGGATCAGGTCTGGGAAGGAGAGCTCGCGCTCGACCAGGATTACAAGTTTATCGCCATGCGAGTTCGGTCACTCGCCAACGTGGGCGCATATCTTTCCTTCTACGGTGCGGCGGTGCCAGCGATGTCCGGCGCGCGGGCGTCAAACGGCTGCTATGACATTCCGCTCGTCGATCACGAGGTGCGGATGCTGTTTACCAATACCGCGCCGGTCGATGCCTACCGCGGCGCAGGCCGCCCTGAAATGGGCTTCCTGATCGAGCGCCTGG
>VBDA01000564.1:0-1453 GCA_005883655.1 Betaproteobacteria bacterium
AAGGCTTGCGGACATCGTTCGCGCAGGTTGCCGCCGACGCCTTGCAAATCGATCCTTCACAGATCGTCGTATTCGAGGGCGATTCGGCCATCGTCCGCTCGGGTGGCGGCAGCGGCGGCTCGCGCTCACTGCAGGTCGGCGGCAATGCCGTTCTCTCGGGCGCAATCGCGGTCGTTGCCCGCGGCCGCGAGCTTGCGGCGCGAGCGCTCGAGGCGGCAGCCAGCGACATCGAATACGACGCTGGTTACTATCGCATTGCCGGCACCGACCGCAGCGTGTCGCTTTTTGCGCTCGCGGCCAAAGAGCCCGGCGGCGAGATCGCGCTGTCGGCAAGTGCGACGGCGACAAGTCAGACATGGCCGAATGGATGTCAGGCGGCGGAGATCGAAGTCGACCCGCACACCGGAGCCGTGCGATTGACGCGCATCGTCACGGTGGACGACATCGGCACTGTCATCAACCCGCTTATCGCCCACGGACAAATGCACGGCGGCGTGGCGCAGGGCGTCGGCCAAGCCTTGCTCGAAAACGTCGTCTACGATTCCGAAACCGGCCAGCTGCTGAGCGGGTCCTTTCTCGACTACGCCATGCCGCGCGCCAACGACCTGCCTCCGATCGGCACCGAGTTCGACCAATCGTTGCCGACTCGTTTTAACACGCTCGGCGCGAAAGGGGTCGGTGAGTCCGGTACTCATGGAGCGATCCCGGCAGTGGTCAATGCGGACATCGACGCTCTGGCAACGTTCGGTGTCAGACATCTCGATATGCCGCTGACGAGCGAAAAGGTCTGGCGAGCGATCAACGAGCGGTGACCCCAGGATAGGATAGCTGAATCGAACGCTCTGCCATTCTGGCGATAAGCCGACGCTGAGCGCGATATCCCGCGGCTACCGGTTGCCGGGCAGAGCGTGTTCAAAGAGGTGTCAGCTCGATTCCTACGCCGGTCTCCTGCGATCCTACCGCTAGAAACAGAATCGCTCCGATGGCGCGGGCCATTCCTCAGACGCATTATCAAAACTGCAATTGCGGGAAGCGCTCGTCCGTAAATAGCTGCCGCTACTTTCGAACAAGCTTGCCGCAAATGCGTACTAGGAACAGTTCGCAAAAGGAGCGATGATGAAATCGAAAATGAGACTTAGCTTGCTCGCCTGCGCGTTGGGGGCCGCGGCTATCGCCACTGCGCAGACCTCCAACGATGCTTCTCCGCCGAATGATGTCATCCGCTCGCCTGGCAGCGTTGCGACACCCATCATGCCGGTCGAGGTTTCGCCGTCGCGAGATGATAGCGTTGGAACGGCAGCGGCGAATGGGAATTCGCGCCAAGCGTTTCCGGTCGTTCGCAGCATCGGTTCGAATAACAACGCGTCGGATCAAACCCTATCAGGCGATACCATGATAGATGGTGCGGCCACAGGCGCCGTTGTTACTCCCAATCCGGACGGGAAAGCCGGCG
>VBDA01000564.1:1479-2710 GCA_005883655.1 Betaproteobacteria bacterium
GGTGCCAACCCGGGCACCGGCGACGCGACCGGTGAGGCGACCCCCAAGATGGGTAATCAAGACAATAAGCAGCCCAACGAGCTGAACCAAAGCGAGAGCAATCAGCCTGGCACTCCGAAGATGGGGCCGGCGACGCGACCCGACGCCACGCGAACCGACGCGGGCGTCTCGGGCGCTTCGGACGGGAAGTAAGCTCGCCAGCGTAGCCAAGACTGGCGCCTCGCTGACAGCAGTGCGTGGTCGTGGGTGAGGGGTGGTGCGCGGGAGGCGCCCGCCCCTTTTCGCATTGGCGGCCCACGACAAATGGCGCGAGGTCGTCAAGTCGGCGAGAATAGCAAGATGAACGCGTTGCGTGCTCGCACGCTGCTCATTGCGCAGATCGAGACCGACGTCGATCACCTGCTATTGCAGCATGCACTGGGTCGCGGCCTGGATTTGCTCCGCGATGCGTTTCATGAGGCCGAAGCGGACAAAGGATCGCCTGAGTGAGCACCAAATTGCGCGTTGGCCTCACGCGCGACATTCTCGACAGCCGCGGAGAGCCTGCGTTCGGCCGCGCCGCGCTCGAGATTCTCGATTGCGATCCGAATCTGCAATGGGAATATCTTCCAGCGGTGGTCTCCGAGATCGGACCCGAGATTGCGGCGCAATACGATGCGCTCTACGTCAACATAGCGCGCGTGCCTGCCGCCGCGGTCGAACGCGCCAACTGCCGCCTGCGGGTCGTCGCGCGACATGGCGTCGGCTACGACTCGGTTGATGTCGCGGCGATGACCCGCGCCGGCGTGCTGGTGACCAACACGCCGACGTCGATGCCACGGCCGGTCGCGACCACCGCCCTGACCTTCGTGCTCGCGCTCGCCGGCAAGCTCTTTCTCAAGGACCGGCTCACCCGCAGCGGGCGCTGGCATGAGCGGATGGACAACATGGGGCTGGGACTCTCCGGCCGAACGCTTGGCGTCGTGGGCGCCGGCGGGATCGGCAAGGAGCTGCTACGGATGGCGCGCGTTTTCGACCTGAAGCTGTTGGCGACCGATCCGGTCGCCAACGATGTCGAGCTCGGTTATATCGGCGCCGGCAAGGTCGATCTGGACACGCTGATGCGGGAGTCGGACTTCGTCGTCGTCTGCTGCCTGCTCAACGAGCGCACTCGGCACCTGATCGGGGCGGAGGCATTGGCGAAAATGAAGCCAACGTCCTATCTGATCAACGTCGCCCGCGGACCCATCGT
>VBDA01000157.1 GCA_005883655.1 Betaproteobacteria bacterium
TGGCGACTGAACTTGTCGTCGGCGACGACTATGCGGCTTTCGATTACGACCTGGCGGACGATGATGTCGATTTGCCGGATGAGTCGGCGCACTTCTTCCAGCCGTGCCGACGTATCCTGCACGAACAGGATATTCGTGCGCGCGTCGACCACCGCGTTGCCGCGCTTGGAGAGAAACTTCCCGTCCTTGTCGGACAGGAGTTTCTGTACTGCATCCGCCTTCTGATAGTTGAGCTGGAACATCTCGGTTTGCAATGGCTCGAGGTCGCTCTGTTTTTCCTTGAGCGCAAGCTCCTCGCGCGGCGCGATCAGAACGACGTTGCCGTTCTTGCGCATGTCGAGGCCCTTGGTCTGCATGATGATGTCCAGCGCCTGATCCCAAGGAATGTCCTTCAGCCGTAGCGTCAGGCTGCCGGTCACCGTGTCGCTGGTGATGATATTCAGGCCGGTGAAATCGGCGATCACCTGCAGTACGGCGCGTACTTCGACGTTCTGGAAGTTAAGCGACAGCTTCTCGCCCTTGTAGCCGGCGCGCGTGCCTTGGGTCAGCTTGTTCGGATCTTCCTGAATGGGTTTGATCTCGACAATGAACCGATTGTCGGTCTGGTAAGCGGAGTGTTCCCACAATCCCTTCGGCTCGATCACTATGCGCGCGTTTCCACCTTGCGAGAACGTGTCGACCGTGACTACCGGCGTCGCGAAGTCGCCGACGTCCAGCCGCCGCTCGAGATTGCGCGGCACCGTCGTCTTGATGAAATCGACGATCAACGCTTTGCCCTGCTGCCGGATATCGATGCCGGTCGTAGTGTCCGATAATTCGACGACAACACGCCCTTCGCCATTTTTGCCGCGTCGGAAATCGACGTCGCGCAACACGTGCGTGGCCTCGCCCGGCCGCGCTTCAGCGAACCTTGACACCGTCGGCGTGTCCGCGGCCAAGCCAGCCTGCTCGGTCAGCGTCACCAACACGGTATTGCCCTCGATCTGCGTTTCGAAGGTCTGCGGCTTGTTGAGATTGAACACCACGCGGGTGCGGTTCCCCGCCTGAACCACGTTCACGCTGCGCAGCGCCGCGTCACCGATCTCTTGCGCCGAGCGTCCGAGCCCGTTGCCCGTCTCCGGAAAATCGAGCGCTATGCGCGGTGGATTGTTGATCGCGAATCCGGCCGGCGGATTGGCGAGCGGAGCCCTCAGGGTGAACTTGACGACCGTGCGCCCGGAGCTTCCCTTGGACACGGTCAGCCCCTCGATGCTGTTGCCGGCCTGCGCGAGTGCGTGGCCGATTCCCAGAATGACAAGGGCGGCCCCGAGGGTGGCGACTCCCCAAGCGCGGCAGTGCAGTCGATTCAATATAGTGGATGGCACCGGACTCATTTGCGTCGCTCCTGTTTTTGATCCGCCTCCGCGAGCTGGATGGTGCTCGATCGCTCCGTCCAGTCGCCGGCGCCGTCCTGTACCAGCTCCTTGAGCTTGATTTCGGCATCTTCAATTCCCACGACCACTCCGAAATTCTGCCCCATATAATTGCCGACCTTGACTTGATAGACGTCCTTGTCGGTCGTGCGCACCAGTGCAAATTTGCTCTTGCCGCGTTGTAACGTGCCGACCATCGCCAACGATTCCAACGGAAAAGCTTCCAGCGGCTCCTTGCGGCGATTCAGGTCCGGAGCGAGCTTGCTGGCACCCTTTAGCGGTTCGATCTTGCGCGGACGAAACGGATCGGGCAGGTCGAACGCGTTATATGCAAAAGGCTCATACGGCTTTACTTGCGGCAACGGGTCAAGCTTGCCCTTGACGCCCTTGCCCTGCTCCTGCATCCACGCTTTCAGGTCCTCGTGTTGACCACCGCATCCAGCGATAGAGATGGCTACGGCGACACACATGGCCACTCGCCTGATCATTTTTTGCCCTTGTCCTTCGCATCTTTCGCAGACTTGCGTTGTTTCGCGACTTCTTCCTCATCGAGATAGCGGAAGGTCTTGGCCGTCGCTTCCATGATCAGCGTGCCCTTGTCGTTGACGATACCGACATCGTTCAGGGTCACGATCCGCGGCAGTTGAGCGACATCGCTGGCGAACGCTCCCATGTCGTGATAATTGCCGGTGATACGGACGCTGATCGGCAGCTCGGCATAAAAATCGGCCATCCGCTCCTGTGTCGCCGGTCTGAATAACTCGAATTGCAGACCGCGCCCGAGCCCGGCCTGGTTGATGTCGGTCAGCAGCGCGTCCATCTCGGATTTATTGGGCAGTTGCTTCAACAGGGCCCCAAAAGATTGCTCGATTTCCTTGAGCTGCTGCACATAAAGATCGAGGTTGACCGCCTTGGCTTTTTTGGACGCATATGCCTCTCGCAGCTTGATCTCCTCGTCCTGGGCCTTGTCGAGCGCCTCGAACTGATCGCGCCAGTCAAAAAACGCTCCAGCCAAGAGGATGAGGAACAACAGCACCCCGAGAATCATGATCTTGGGAAGCAGCGGCCAATTTCCGGCCTCGCGGATATTCAGCCGGCGAATGTCGTCGAGCGTCATGCCTTGCCCCCCTTGGCTGCCGGCGCGCCGGGCGCTTTTCCGGGTGCGCCGGGAGCGGTCGGTTCACCCAGCCGCTTCACTTGCAGGTTGAGGGTGAACTCATTGATCTTCTGCTTGTCCAGCGGCACCGATTTGATCTCGACGAGCTCCGGCGAGGCAAGCCAAGGCGAGCTTTCGATATTGCGCATCAGCGTCGAGACCCGGGCGTTGGACTGTGCGTAGCCGACCAGCGTCACCTTGCCGCCGGTTTGCTTCACGGATTTGAGGTACAGCCCGTCGGGCAGCTGCCGCACCAGTTGGTCGAGCAGGTGCACCGCTTCGGTACGGTTGGCTTGCAGCGTCTCGACGATCTGCTTGCGCGCCAGCAGCGCCTGCGTCTGCTCGCGCAGCTTGTCGATTTCCTTGATCTGCTCGTCGAGCTTCGCGATTTCTTCCTGGAGCAGCTTGTTGCGGCTGCCCTGGTTGTCGATGCGCGCGGCGATCACCACGTGAACCAGGCCGACGACCGCGATGCCCAACACGGCAAGGCCGATCGCCATCGATATGAACTGGCGTTGGCGCGCGTGACGCTTTTGCTCGCGGTGAGGCAGTAGGTTGATGCGGACCATGGCTACTCGAAGCCTCTCAGGGCCAAGCCGCACGCGATAAGCAGCAGCGGCGCGTCGGCGGCGAGCTGGCGCGGGCGAATACGGTCGGACCCGGCCATGTTCGCGAACGGGTTGGCGACGATGGTGCTGACCCCCGCTCGCTTGGCCACTAGCTCGTCCAGGCCAGGCAACAGCGCACAGCCGCCGGCGAGTACGATCTGATCCACCTGGCTGTAGGAAGTCGAGGTGAAAAAGAACTGCAGTGCGCGCGTCACCTCCAGCGCGAGGGTTTCCATGAACGGCTGCAGCACGTCAGCGTCATAATTCTCCGGCAGACCGGCATTTTTCTTCGCCGATTCGGCTTCTTCCGGTGATAAATTGAACGCTCGTTGAATATCGTGCGTAAGCTGATTGCCGCCAAAAGCCTGATCCCGCGAAAACAGGATCTGATTGTTGCGCAGGACGTAGAAATGCATGACATGGGCGCCGATGTCGACCAGGGCGATGTTCTGGTCGCGGCCGTTGGCCGGAAGCGACGGCGAGATCATCACGAACGCTTCCTCGGTGGCGTAAGACTCGACGTCCATGACCCGCGGCCTGAGCCCAGCCGCCTCGGCGATCGCGACCCGGTCCTCGACCTTTTCCTTGCGCGAGGCCGCTATCAGGACTTCGACTTCCTCGGGGTTGTTGGGCGCCGGTCCAAGGATCTGGAAATCGAGATTGACCTCGTCCAGCGCAAAGGGGATGTACTGGTTCGCCTCGGCCTCGACTTGGAGCTCCAACTCTTCCTCGCTCTGGCCCGCCGGAACGATGATTTTCTTGGTAATCACCATTGCCGTCGGCAGCGCCATGGCGATATTGCGATTCCGGGTGCCAAGGCGCTTGTGTGCCCTGCGCAGTGCCTCGATCACCTGATCCAGGTTGGCGATATTGCCGTCGGCGACCACATCCTTGGGAAGCGGCTCGATGGCGTAGCGCTCGAGTCGATACGACCCCCGCCCCGTTTCCGAGAGTTCCACCATCTTGAGCGCAGACGAGCTAATATCGACGCCGATTAGCGGCGGCGATTTCGTCTGCAGAAAAGCAAACGCGGAATCGAGTTTTTCTTTCAGCATGGGAACTTTAGACCGATTACATATAAACTACTTTAAATAGTAGCAGCAAGTATAAAGCAAGTAAAACACTTTTTTTCAACTTTATTTTAACGCCTTACCCTGCATATAATCGGGACGCCTGCCCCGTCGCCCGGTAACTTTCATTCACCCATGCTAAAACGCTGGCTCATCTACCTGGCCTCGGTCCTGTTTGGGCTGGCGCTGGTCGGGGCCCTGCTGGCGGCGTTTGTCTTTACACTACTTTATCCCACATTACCGTCGCTTGAGACCCTGACCGACTATCAGCCCAAAATCCCCCTGCGAATCCTCTCGGCGGAAGGGGCGTTGCTGGGAGAATTCGGCGAGGAGCGGCGGGCGGTCGTCAAGATCAAAGAGGTCCCGGACCTGATGCGGCAGGCGATCCTCGCGGCCGAGGATGAGCGGTTCTATCAGCACGGCGGCGTCGACTATCTCTCGGTCCTTCGGGCCGCGCTGGCCAACGTCACCAGCGGCACCCAGCAGGGGGCCGGGACCATCACCATGCAGGTCGCGCGCAACTTCTTTCTGACCCGGGAGCGAACGCTTACTCGCAAACTGCGCGAGGTCCTGCTTGCTTACAAGATCGAGAACAATCTATCGAAGGATGAAATACTCGAGCTTTATGTCAACCAGATCTTTCTCGGCCAACGCGCCTACGGCTTTGCGGCAGCCTCGCAAATCTATTTTGGAAAGCCGCTGTCCCAAGTCAGCATCGCGGAAGCCGCGATGCTGGCGGGACTTCCCAAGGCTCCGTCGGCATACAACCCGGTCGCGAACCCGAAACGGGCTCAGCTGCGCCAGCTCTATGTACTTCGGCGAATGCACGATTTGCATTTCATCAACGATGAGCAATTCACGCAAGCCCAGGAGGCGCCCTTGGTCGTCCGACAGACGCTCAAGGACAATACCGCGCACGCCGAATTTATCGCCGAAATGGTTCGCCTGGCGATGGTCGAAGCCTATGGCGAGGAGAGTTATACGCGCGGCCTTACCGTCCACACGACCATCCGCAAAGCCGATCAGGACGCTGCGTACGCTGCTGTTCGCCGGGGGGTGTTCGACTACGATCGGCGCCACGGCTATCGGGGACCCGAGGCCTTTATCAGCCTTCCCTCGGACGCCGACCAGCTTGAGGAGGCGATCGACCGCGCCTTCGAGGACACGACCGACGGCGAAAACCTGCTCGCCGCGATCGTACTCGAGGCGACGTCTGCCGAGGTCAAGGCCGTGCAAAGCGATGGCGAAGTCGTCGCCATCACCGGGGATGGACTCAAATTTGCCGCGCGTGCGCTTGGCGACAAGGCCCCTTCCGCGATACGCATTCGCCGCGGCGCGCTAATCCGAGTCGGCCAGGACGACAAGAGCCGCTGGCAGATCGTGCAGATGCCGCAGGTCGAGGCCGCGTTCGTGTCGCTGCGGCCCAGCGACGGAATGATTTATTCGCTGGTGGGTGGATTCGATTTCGATCGCAGCAAGTTCAATCATGTAACCCAGGCATTTCGACAACCCGGATCCGCTTTCAAGCCGTTCATCTACTCCGCCGCCCTGGAAAAGGGATTCAGCCCGGCAACGGTCGTCAACGACGCGCCGCTGTACTTCGATTCCGGACAGACCGGCGGCGACGCTTGGGAGCCGAAAAATTACGATGGCAAGTTCGAGGGGCCGATGCGGCTGCGCAACGCGCTGATGCGCTCGAAGAATCTGGTTACGGTGCGGGTGATGCAGGCGATCGGACCGCAGTATGCCCAGGACTACATCGCGCGTTTCGGCTTTGATCCCAAGCTGCATCCGCCTTATCTGCCAATGGCATTGGGAGCGGGCGCGGCGACACCGATGCAGATGATCGGTGCGTATTCGGTGTTCGCCAACGGCGGCTACCGCATAGTCCCCTATCTTGTCGCGCGTGTCGTGGACGCCCGGGGGACCGTCCTGTCGAAAGCCGAACCTGCGGTGGCCGGCGAGAACGCCGAGCGAGCGATCGATCCCCGCAACGCATTCATCATGACCACCATGCTGCGCGACGTCGTCCGCGCCGGGACGGGCGCCAGGGCCATGCAGCTCGGGCGGCAGGATCTCGCCGGAAAAACGGGCACCACCAACGAAAGCGTCGACGCGTGGTTCTGCGGCTTCAATACCTCGATGGTCGGTGTCGCTTGGCTCGGCTACGACCAGCCAAGGACGCTGGGCCCCCAAGAGACGGGCGCCGCGGCGGCGCTGCCGATTTGGATGGCATTCATGAGCAAAGCCTTGAAAGGCGTTCCCGAGGTGCCCCTCAAGCCGCCCGAGGGCATCGTCGTCGCGCGCATCAATCCGGAAACGGGGATGCGCGAAGCCGAAGGTGGCGGCATCCCCGAATATTTCTACTCCGAGTTCACTCCGCGCCGGGACGAGGCCGCCGCGACGCAGGGCAGGGAATCTCCCCGGGAAATCCGCAACCAGCTCTTTTGACTCTGGTGATGCCGTGTCTCGTCCGGACTCGTTGGCCACTCAGCGCACCCGTGCGCGCATCGCCCAGGCGACCGCACGGCTGATTGCCGAGCACGGCCTCACCGACTGGACCGCCGCGAAAAGAAAGGCCTGCCGCGAGCTCGGATTGCCCGAGCGCGCGACTCTTCCCGCGAACGACGAGGTCGAGCAGGCGTTGCACGATTACAACACGCTTTTCCGGCACCGCTCGCAGCCACTTTCGCTTCGAGCGCAGCGTGAAGCGGCCATGAAGTGGATGGATGAGCTTTCCCGTTGGAATCCGGTGCTAATCGGCGGCGCCGCAGCGGGATGGGCAACGGAGCACAGCGACGTTCACCTCGAGCTCGAGGCCGAAGACCCCAAGGAAGTCGAGCTTGCCCTTATCAACGCCGGCGTGGAATACGCGGCGGCGACCGCGACTGACCTGTCCTCTCGCGTTGAATTGCGACTCGACGGCGACAACTGCGGAATCCGGTTGTCGATCCTCACCCCGCTGCAGCGTCGCAATCGGCCGCGCCGTGACGACGCGCGGTTATCGCCGGCCGAATTACGATCACTGCTCGAGGACTAGCGCTCGTCTTTGAGCCAGCGTGCGGCAGCGATCGCAAAATAGGTAAGAATCGCGTCCGCGCCGGCCCGCTTGAACGCGATGAGCGCTTCCAGGGCGCAGGCCCGCTCGTCCAGCCACCCGTTGCCGGCCGCAGCCTTGAGCATCGCGTACTCGCCGCTGACCTGATACACCGCCGTGGGCACGCCAAAAGTGTCTTTGACGCGGCGCACGATGTCCAGATACGGCAGCCCGGGCTTCACCATGATCATGTCGGCGCCTTCCTGCAGATCGAGATAGACCTCCCATAGCGCCTCGTCGGTGTTGGCCGGATCCATCTGGTAGGTGTGCTTGCCGCCGCTGCCGAGATTCGCCGCGGAGCCCACGGCATCGCGGAACGGCCCATAGAAGCTCGACGCATACTTGGCCGAATACGCCAGAATGCGTGGCTTGTCGAAGCCCGCTTGATCGAGCGCGGATCGCAGCGCGCCGACGCGACCGTCCATCATGTCCGAAGGCGCGAGTATGTCGACGCCGGCCTCGGCGTGGCAAAGCGCCTGGCGGGTCAAGGCGACGACTGTCGGATCGTTGGCCACGTAGCCGGTCTCGTCGACCACGCCGTCCTGGCCGTGGCTCGTGTACGGGTCGAGCGCGACGTCGGTCATAATCCCCAACGCCGGAAAGCGGTCCTTCAAAGCGCGGATGGCGCTCGGTACCAAGCCCTTTGCATCCCAGGCCGCTTTCGCGTCCAGCGATTTGTGAGAGGCGTCGATGACCGGGAACAGCGCCATCGCAGGAATGCCCAACTCGACACAGGTCTCGGCATCGCGGAATAAGAGGTCGACGCTCTTGCGCGATACGCCGGGCAGTGACGCCACCTGCTGTTGGCGATTGCTGCCGTCGAGAACAAATACCGGATAGATGAGATCGGCGCTGCAAAGCGCGGATTCGCGCATTAGGCGGCGCGAAAATTCGTCGCGGCGCATGCGGCGCGGGCGCCGCGCTGGAAACTTTCCGACGAAGTTCATGGCTTGGGCAATCGAATCAGCGAGAAGCCGGATCGTAGCGCGCGGCCAAGCTCCGGAGCAACCGCGCAGCACAACTGCGACCTTGTCCGCTGTCCAAGAGGCGCCGCACGCCGGCGCGGAACTTTATGCAAAAGGCCGAAGTCTTATCTGCGGACGGTTATACGTCTCCCGCTTCCCTCCCTGAGCGGGTGCCATTCGGTTGCGTGAACTCACCTGCCGAAGGGCGTTCTTAGGCCCCGTGTCACTCCCCTTGACGGCGGGGCCTTTCTTTTTTTCTATCGGATCGCGCTGTTAGACGCGGACAGCGCCAGCCACGGTGCGATGGCGGCCTCGGCTTCGGCAAGGCCGGATCGCGGTGTCGCCGAGAACAACTGCACGCTGGTTTGCGCCGAGTAGATGCCGTAATCCTCGACCAGCGCGCGGCGCACGGTTTCGAGCATTCTGCGCTGCGCGCCGGTGGAAAGCTTATCCGACTTGGTCATGAGT
>VBDA01000535.1 GCA_005883655.1 Betaproteobacteria bacterium
AGACGGCACGTTCCAGCCGCCAGTGCTGGTGAGTCTCGGCTCGGCGCCATCGTCGATCGCGTCTTCGCACTTTTACGGCGATGTCAAACCGGATCTCGTGATCGCCAATGCGTTCGCGTCGAGCATCACCATCGTTCGCAACGAAACCAGCATGCCGGGTGCGCTCGTAACACTCGGCGGGACACCGCAGAGCGCGCCGGCGAATACCGCGTATCCCATTGCGCTCAGCGCCAGCGTTCGCGACGCGGCCAATAATCCGCTGTCGGGCCGCGTCGTAACCTTCGTCGCGCCGTCAAGCGGCGCTTCGGGAACGTTCGCGGGCGGCATCCAGGGTGCTCATGCGGTGAGCGATGCAAGCGGCGTTGCGACCGCGCCGACCTTCACCGCAAACGGCACAAGTGGCGCCTTCTCGGTCCTCGCGGGCGTCGCATCGTTCACGACGACCTTCATGCTCACTACTGAAGCCGCAGTTACGCAAACACCGACATTCACGAGCGGCCCACCACCGAACGGTTTTTTGAACGGTCCGTACAGCTACCTTTTGACCGCAGTCGGAGCGCCTGCGCCAACGTTCTCGATGGTCGCTTCCGCACCGCCGCCCGGCCTCGCACTCAACGGTACTAGTGGGCTCATCAGTGGCACGCCGACAACGGTCGGCACGTTTGCGGGGACGCTGAGGGCCGCCAATGGCATTCTCCCGGATGCGACGCAGAACTTCGCAATCACCATTGCCGCCACCGCGCAGACCATTTCTTTCCTCCCGCTGAGTGGCACGACGTTCGGTGCGCCACCGTTTGGCATTAGCGCCACCGCATCGTCCGGCCTGACGGTCAGCTTCGCGTCGCTGACCGTACTGGCGTGTACGGTCAGCGGTAGCTCGGTAACAATCGTCGCTGCGGGAACCTGCACCATCGAGGCATCGCAGGCCGGCAATGCGACGTTCGCTCCTGCACCAACCGTCAGTCAGTCTTTTGTCGTCGCTCAGGCCGGTCAGAGCATTACCTTCAGCGCGCTGGGCAATCAGACTCTGGGTGCGGCGCCATTTGCGGTGATTGCGACGGCACCCTCGGGCTTACCGGTGAGTTTCTCTTCGCTCACAAGAGCTCGATCACGCTGGTAGCGGTAGGTACGTGCGCGATCCGTGCGACGCAGGCCGGCAATGGCACGTACAGTGCAGCGCCCAATATCGATCAGAGCTTCACCGTCGATAACACTGCGGGTATTTCGTTTGCACCACAAGTCCAGTACGCCACTGGCAGCTATCCGGATTTCGTCGCCATCGGCGACTTCAATGGCGACGGCAAGCTCGATGTAGCCGTCGTCAATGAAATTAGTGGGACTGTGTCTATCTTTCTCGGCAATGGCGACGGGGCGTTGCAAACGGCAACGACTCTGAGCGGAGCTGGCGGCTTCGCCGCGCACGCCGTGGTCGGCGACTTCAACGGCGACGGCAGCCTCGATTTGGCGGTCACCAGCATCCTTGGCAATGTCGTCACTCTCTACTTGGGCAATGGCGATAGTACCTTCCGCACTCGGACCGTGATCGCAGCAGGCACTGCCCCCTCTGGCATTGCCGCAGCCGATTTCAATGGCGATGGCAAGCTCGATCTCGTCGTGACCAATGGTTCGAGCGGCGCAACCATCGGTCACACAATCACGGTGTTGCCGGGAAATGGCAACGGAACGTTCCAGCCTGCGACCGCCTACACAGTAGGCACAAATCCTCGCGACGTCGCCATCGGTGATTTCAACGGCGACGGCAAGCTCGACCTGGCAGTAGTCAATTACGACACCAATGCCGTGTCGATCCTGCTCGGCAATGGCGATGGGACGTTTGGAGCGAGCATCAATTTTGCCACCGGTTTTCACCCTAGCTCAGTAGCGGTCGGTGATTTCAACGGTGACGGCCACCTCGATCTGGCGACGGTCATTAGCTTCGGCGTCTCGATTGTGCTCGGACACGGAGACGGAACCTTTGGAGCGCCAGCCAACATCGACCTCGGCAGCACTCCCTCGGGAATTGCAATTGCCGACTTCAACGGCGATGGCAAGCTCGATCTGGCGGTAGCTAACGCTTTTGCAGGCCAAGTTTATGACAACCACGTCAACGTTCTTTTGGGCAATGGCGACGGCACCTTTCAACCGCCGCGGACCTTTGGCGTGGGGACGGAGCCCGTGTCCGTCGCGGTAGGCGACTTCAACGGTGACGGCAAACCCGACCTCGTCGTCGCGAACTTTCAGAGCAACACGGCGTCGGTGCTACTCAATACATCGACCACGAGTCTGGTCGTCACCCTCACCGCGCAGTCCGGTACGCCTCAAAGTGCTCCCGTCAATACCGCCTATGTCACGGCGCTGACGGTGATGGTCCGGGACGCGGGAAATCATCCCCTGCCCGGAGTGGCGGTAACTTTCACCGTGCCAGCGAGTGGCGCCTCGGCCGCCTTCCCTGGAGGCGCGCGGACCGTCCAAGTGCTCACCGACGCCACTGGGACGGCGACCGCTCCGCGATTGACCGCCAATGTCATCGCCGGAGCCTTCACAGTCGTAGCGCGCGTCGGCGCGCTGAGCGCGACGTTCTCGCTCACCAATGTTGCCGGCAGCGTTGCTCCGATCTTTACCAGTGGCGCGCCGCCCAATGGCACGTACAACGCTTCGTATACCTACGCCCTCACTGCAACCGGTTCGCCTGTTCCCACCTTCGCCGTCAGTAGCGGAGCGCTTCCTTCCGGTCTAGCGCTGAATGGCACAACTGGAATCATCCTAGGCACGCCAACCGCAGTGGGCAGTTTCAGCGGAGTGATCACGGCAGCGAACGGCGTCGCGCCTGCTGCAAACCAGGCATTCGCGATCACTATTAATCTGCCAAACACCGCGCCCCTCTTTACCAGCGGTGCCCCGCCCAACGGGATGTACAGGGTTGCCTATACGTTTGCCGTTACTGCCAGCGGCGCGCCATCGCCCACCTTTTCCGTGATTGCCGGGGGTCTGCCTCCCGGGCTCACTCTTAATGTCGGCACCGGCATTATCAGCGGTATGCCCAGCGCGTTGGGCGCATTTGTCGCAGTAATTAACGCGGCCAATGGCATCAATCCCAGTGCGACGCAAGGCTTCGCGATCACCATCGGCGCGGGAAGCCAGATCATCACCTTCGCTGCGCTGGGCAATCAGGTGCTCAGCGCGGCCCCGGTCCCTGTCAGCGCAAGCGCTTCGTCGGGCCTGGTGGTGACCTTCTCATCCGTGTCCCCTTCGGTATGTACGCTAACGAATACGGTGAACGGCACCACGGTGGCGTTCATCGCAGTTGGCACCTGCACACTTCGGGCATCGCAGGGCGGCAACGCCAATTACGCTTCAGCACCTTCGGTCGACCAAAGCTTCGCGATCACGCTGGCGAGTCAGACCATCGCCTTCAGCCCGTTGAGCGACCAGCCGTTTGGAACCGTTCCGTTGACGCTGAATGCCACCGCGTCTTCGGGCTTGACCGTTGCCTTTGCATCGCTGACAACCACGGTAAGTGGTACGACGTTAAACCTGCTAAGTCATGGCACCTGCACGATCCGCGCATCACAGGCCGGCGATGCAACGCACTCGGCAGCGCCGAACATCGATCACAGTTTTGCGGTCATGGTGGCGAGCCAAACGATAGATTTCCCCCGAATCGACACATTTGGTACGGGCCTGCCTGCTAGTGATTACATGCATGTGATCCGTGCTAGCGCATCTTCCGGATTGCCCGTCCGTTTCATGTCGCTCACGCCCACCGTCTGTCGAATCGATCTCAATCTGATGCTACTGTTGCGCGTCGGGACTTGCGCC
>VBDA01000536.1:0-2237 GCA_005883655.1 Betaproteobacteria bacterium
GTGTTCTCGTCTTGCTGCTCGTGCTTGATCAACCCAAACATTTCGCTGGTCGACGCCTGATAGAACCGGATTGCCGTATCCCGGGCGCGTATCGCCTCGAGCACGTTCAGCGCGCCGACACCGGTGACCTGCGCCGTGAGCACCGGCTGCTGCCACGACGTCGCGACGAAGCTCTGCGCGGCAAGGTTGTAAACCTCGTCGACTGCCGAGCTCTGCATGATGCGCTGGACCGATGACAGGTCGCAAAGGTCGCCGTCGATCAGCTCCACGTCGTCGGCGATACCAAGCTCGCGCAGCCGCCATAGCGAATCGGAGCTGCGCCGCGCAAGCAGGCCACGCACGTGGTAGCCCCGCCCAAGCAGAAATCGCGACAGATACGCACCATCCTGCCCGGTGATACCGGTGATGAGCGCGGCCTTAGCCATCAATCGGCCTTCTTCAATGTTTTCTCCCAGTATTCTAGCGCCGCGGCGAGCGATTCCTCGATCGGCGTCTTCGATTGCCAGCCGGTGTGCGCGAGAATTTTTCGCGCATCGCCCACCATCCGCGTCTGCTCGAATTGTCTGACCCGAGCCGCTTCCTGTTCTACGGTAATTGCTACGCCGGACAGTGCAATGAGCCGATCAAGCAGCCCGCTCACGCTCGTCTCCCGACCTGAGCAGACGTTGTAGATCTCGCCGGTACGACCGCTTTCGATCAATGCGAAATACGCCGCCACGACGTCATGAACGTCGGTGAAGTCGCGGGAAATATTGAGGTTGCCTGCGCGCACTATAGGTTCGCGGGTCCCGGCTTTGATGGACGCGATCTGGCGTGCGAAATCGCTGATCGCAAAACGCTCGCTCTGACCCGCTCCGATGTGGTTGAACGGCCGCGCGATCACGACGTCGAATGCATCGGTTACCGCCCATTGCGCGCAGAGTGCCTCCGCCGCAAGCTTGCTCACCGCATAGGGATTTCGCGGGCGCGGCACACGCTCCTCATTTGCCGGCAGCTCCGCCGCGGATACCTGGCCGTAGACATCGCCGGAGCTGACGTAGACCATGCGCCCGGAGAAGTGCTGCTGCTTGAGCGCCTGGAGGAGATGCAAGGTCCCCAGAAGATTGACCTGAAAAGTGGCCTCGGGATCGCGAAACGATTCGGGAACCGCGCTCTGTGCAGCAAGGTGGATGACCACGTCAGGTTCGCTGCGCTCGACGAGCGCCCGAGCGGCCGCCGGATCGCGCAAGTCCAGATCAAGCGATATTTCGACGAGCTGCCATAAACCCGCATAGGGCGCGTGCTCGAGCATCCGGGCGAGAACTCCTCCGACAAAGCCGTGGCGGCCGGTGACCAGCAGACGCCGCAAGGGCATCGTCATGATGCGACCGAACGATACCAGCGCTCGACCAGAATGACGCCGAGCAGTGCCTCGACGCTCTCTTCCCAGGTAAGCGTGGATGTAGCGTCTGAGCTCGTCGCAGTCCCGGCTACGGCCGCCTCGATCGCCGCGTTTGGCACCGTCCGCGCTCCGGTGGCATCGATGAAATCGGTGCCCAGATGCCAATAGCCGACGCGCGTGACTTTGGTCTTCACGCTCGGACGAGACCGCGCCAAATCGAGCAGATCGTCGGCCAGCGCGCGCGACACGCAGATCAGTCCGTCGCTCTCATCGACAGCTCGCTCGAGCCAATGGTGAGCCGTTTGGCCCATGCCCAGTTGCAAGGTCGCCGGTGTCCGCACGGGGAGCGGATCGAAAATGATCGTGTAAATAACGCCGTTGGCCGCGCGCACGGCCGCGAAGACCTCGGCGAATTCCTCATGGCGGCCCGAGGGCGCATCGAGCATCAGCAGGCAATCGGCGCGCTCGATATCGACCGCGGACGGCGCAGCCGTGGACGCTTCACTGTCAGTGCGCAAACCTTGGGAGTCGAGCCACTGCGTCGCCTCGACCAGGTGCCCTTCATGCAGCCGGACCGCAAGGGGACTGAAGCCGGGACGCTTCGAAACGTAGAGCTCGCGCACGATAGCGCTGACCACGCGCTGGAGACCCGTTACACGGTTCTTGTCCGCGACGTTAGACACCTCGATCAGTAGTCGCTGCGTGCGAAAAAGCATCGCCGGCTGCATGGCGAAGAGCGCCCGGGCGCTGGCGGCGACGACCGCGTCCGACGGGGACCTCGCCGCCAAGAGGTCGCCGAGATCGCGGATACCCCCAGCGAGCGATGCGGCGACGTGGCGCTGCAACATTTCGTCGA
>VBDA01000536.1:2328-4827 GCA_005883655.1 Betaproteobacteria bacterium
CGGATAGTCGCGAAAGCTCGCGGTGTCGTTGACGATAACGGGCACGGCCGCCGCGAGGCAGTCGAGCACTGCCTTCGACGTCTCGCCCCGGGTGTGGGTGCGCAATTGCACCGCGACGTCGGTGGCGATGAGATAACGCGCGTAAGTCGATTCGTCGACATATCCGGTTATGCGAATGCGCTCGCCCAAGCCACTCTTTTCGATGCGCTCGCGCAGGGCATTGCCGAACGCGTCCTTCGCGAGCTCGCCGACAAAGAGCAGTCTGGCATTGTCGTCCCCGGCCAGATCGGAACGCAGGAAGGCCTCGAGAAGACGATCCCCGCACTTGGTCCATGCCACGTGGCCGAAGGTGGCGACGACGAAATCATTTTCGCCGAGACCGAGCGCCACCCGAGTGGCACATCGGGTCGCTGCGTCGATCGGCTCGGGAATATTTACCATCTGCTTGATGATGCGGTACGGCGCAGCAAAGCCCTCGGGGTAGGAATCGCGAGCGACCTCCAGGCTGAACGGCGAATGCGATATCAGACCGATCGCCTGATCGATTACTGAGCGCGTCGCAGGCAGATCGACCATGCTGCAGCCGATCGGATCCGGATGCTTCTGGACCGGCGCGAGATAGCGCCTGGCGCGCGGCCCATGAGCCCCTAGCATTTCGGCGACGTAGCGCCCGCGCTCACCGCGTTGAAAGTCGATATAGCCATACAGGTTGCTGAGATACGCATCATGCAACACGACTACGCCGGGATGACGGGCCAGATAAGACAACATGTACGCGTGGAACTCCGAATTTCCCATCTCGTAGACCACCACGTCGTACTGGGCCGACCTTCGCTCGAAGTCCTGATGCGAAAAGATGGCGAAATGCTCGCGCAGATGCGGGTCCGAAGTCGCATATCCGTCGACGAAGATATCGATTGCGAAATGCCGTGCCAGGTAGGGCAGAAACGCGGCGTTGTAATCGGCAATGCCCGAGCGGCACGGAGGTAAGGGTGTGAACAACGCCATGCGCCTGCGCGGCAGTGGGTCGACACGTGTGGCCGTAGCGCGTGGCAGGGCGGCAGCCCGAGCCGCGCGAAGAGCCTCCAAAGCGAGGCTCGCGGTGCGTTCCCAAGTGAATAAGCGGGCGCGCTCGAGGCCGGCTTCACGCCGCCGACGTCGAAAGCCTTCGTCGTCCAGGATGCGGACGAGCTTCTGTGCCATGGATGCCGGTTGTCGCGCGTCGAACATCGCATCGTCATCCCCGATCAGCTCGCGGATGCTCGAATTGCGTCCGCCCAGCACAGCGGCGCCGCTCTTCATCGCCTCCAGCACCGGCAGACCGAAACCCTCGTACAACGAAGGAAACACGAACGCTTCGCAGGTGTTGTAGAAGCGCGCGAGATCGTCGTCGCTGACGAAACCGGTCATCACGAGGTCGGCGCCAGCAAGGCCCTTTCTTGCCGCGAGCTTGGTCAATGCAGCACGCCGCTCATCGCCCAATCGGCAAACGATGGCAAGCTGCACGTCCTGCCGTACCGAAATTGGCACCTCGGCAAACCCGGCCACGGCACCTTCGAGATTCTTCCGATAGTCGTCGCCCCCGGAATGGATAACGAAACGTTTTCTCAAGCCGTGCTTGGCACGAAATGATTGAATCTCGTCTTCGGCAAGCACGCGCGGCCGAAACCGCTCTTCGTCGACGCCGCCCCAAATCGTGGTAATGCGATCGCCAGGCAGGCCGAGAAGCTCGATGGCGTCGAGCCGCGACGTTTCCGAAATGGCGAGCAGATGGTCGCAATCGCGCAAGATTTCGAGCTTGGCGAGATACCATGCCTTGAACGCCGGGTCGGCAAGATAGTGCTCGGGGAAACGCAATGGAATGAGATCGTACAGCGTGGACGAGCACACAACGCCGGGAATTCTCGGCCACGCACCCGGTACCACCGTGGGCGGACCGAAGTTTTCGAAGACATGCGAAACGTGCAGAACGTCCGGTTGCAGCGCCATCCAGTGACGCCGGATCAGCGCTTCGCGGACGAGAGTGTCGTCCTCCGCGTCCAACGAAGTCTGGTTGGCGAACATGGGATCGAGGCAGAAGCTGATGTGCTCTCGACCGATCGCGCGCTGCAGCGAAGCGCTGACGGTTCGGATCGTGTCCGGATACGCAGCGTTTAGACAGATGCGCACCTCGTCGTCGCCGCGCTGTCGGGCGATATGGATCGCAAGGCCTTCAGAGTAGCGTCCGACGCCACGGTGTCCGGACCCCTCTGTCTGCCTGGACTGCACATCGAGAACCAGCCGCATGGGCGCTCAATCCCGCTCGGCAGCGCGCATCGCCGGGCGACCGCCCACGCGGTGCGCGGCCGAGTAGCGGTGCGCTTGTTCGGCTTGCAGCTCGCGGACAATCACGAGTTGCGCCGCTGCCGGATTTCGACCTCCAGCAGCCGCTCGATTTCGGTCACTCCGATGATGGTCGCATCTCGCGTCGTGCGCGGCACCCAGCGGCGTGTAGCGAAC
>VBDA01000158.1 GCA_005883655.1 Betaproteobacteria bacterium
CGATGTTGTTTGCGTACGCCTGGCCTTCGTTCTTTTGTCGCTCGAGGTCCTGGCTTGCCTTGACCGCGTCGTCGAACGCCGCCTGCACCTGTTCGGGCGGTTGGGTGTTCTGGAGGGTTACCTTCTGCACATAGATTCCGGTGCCATATCGATCGAGCATCGCCTGCATCAACTTTTCGGTTTCGGCGGCGATCTGGGCGCGTCCTTCATAGAGAGCGAAGTCCATCTTGTTGCGGCCGACGACCTCGCTGATCGCCGTTGCCGCGACCTGCGCCACGATGTCCTCCGGCTTGCGCGCGTTGAATACATACTCCGCGGCATTCTTCAGGTTGTATTGCACCGCGAACTGAATATCGATGATGTTCTCATCATCGGTGAGCATCAGCGATTCCTTGGCGATCTTGTTCTTGGGATTGTTGTTGCGGTAACCGATTTCGACGGTCTTCACTTGCGAGAAGTCGATGACCTCGACCGCCTCGATCGGAAACGGAAGGTGGTAGCGCAGCCCCGGCAACGTCGTCTCGGTAAAGCGACCGAAATGCGTTACGACGCCGCGGCGTCCTTCGTCGACAATGTAGAAACCGCTGGCAAGCCAGACGAGAAGGACCAGCGCCGCGAGCAAGCCGGCGCCTCCCAGAGGCAGTGAGCGGCGGGGCGGCCCGGCCCCGGGTTCCCCCGGCGGCGTCGTGCGCCCGAACATTTCGTTCAGGCGACGGTTGACGTTGCGCCAGATCTCGTCGAGATCCGGCGGCCCGCTGCGGCCGCGCTTACCCCACTGCGGGTCGTTGAGGGACATGACGGTTGCCTTGCGGCAGGGTTGGGCGGGGTGGCAAGTCTTATCGGGAGGGTCTAAAGGCCGCGTCAGGCGGTCGCCGCCCGAATCGCCGGACGGGGGAACCGCTCGGCCAGCGCGGCGCGCATTTCGGGCACGCCCGCGCCGGTCAGCGCGCTCAGACGAACAGAGGCAATTTTACCATATTCGTCGCGCTCGACCCCGGGCGCATGTTCCGCGAGATCGCACTTATTCAACACCATAATCCGCGGAACCTCATCGGCGCCAATCTCAGCCAGCACCGCGTCGACGGCGGCAATCTGGCGCTCACGATCGGGATGACTGGCGTCGATCACATGCAGCAAAAGGTCGGCGTCGATGGCTTCTTTCAGCGTGCCTCGAAAGGCGGCAACCAGATCGTGGGGCAGGTCCTTGATGAACCCCACCGTGTCCGACACCACGATCGGTTCCGTGCTCGCCAACTCAAGTCGGCGCAGCGTCGTGTCGAGGGTCGCGAAAAGCTGGTTCGCGGCGAAGCTCTCGGCGCCGGTCAGACGATTGAACAGCGTCGATTTGCCTGCATTGGTGTAGCCCACCAGTGCGACATTGCGAACCGCGGCGCGCCGTCGGGCGCGTCGCTGTGTTTCGCGTTGGCGGCCGACATGCTGCAGCCGATCCTTGAGCAACTTGACGCGCTGACCGATCAGGCGGCGGTCGCTCTCGAGCTGAGTTTCGCCCGGCCCGCGCAGTCCGATGCCGCCCGTTTGCCGCTCGAGGGGGGTCCAGCCGCGCACCAGGCGCGTCGATAGATGGGCGAGTTGCGCGAGCTCGACCTGGAGCTTGCCTTCCGCACTACGCGCCCGCTGCGCGAAAATATCCAGAATCAGGCTCACCCGATCGACAACGCGGCAGTCGAGCGCCCGCTCCAGATTGCGCTGTTGCGCCCCGGACAAGGAATGATCGAAGATCACGATGTCGGCACCGCTCACGATGCGCCTGGCGGCGATTTCGGCGACCTTGCCGCTGCCGGCGAAAAGCGCCGGATCCGGCTTGGCGCGGCGGGCAGTAATCACCTCCGTCACGGTCGCACCGGCTGACAGCGCCAACGCCTTCAGCTCGTCCAGACGCTCCGGAAGATCGCCTTCGCCAAAATCGATTTCGACCAGCAGCGCGCGATCGCCGCCTTCGGGACGGTCAAGCATCATCAGTTAGCGCGTCCGGGTTCATCCGGCCGACACGAACACCGGCAGGCTCACGCAAAACCGAGGGCCAGTCGATCAACCGGGAGAGGCGGATCAGGCTTCGCGACCGTTTTCGTGCGGGGGCATCGTCACGGCGCGCGCGGGAACGACAGTCGAGATGGCGTGCTTGTATACCATCTGGGTGACCGTGTTTTTCAGCAGCACGACGTACTGATCGAAAGACTCGATCTGACCCTGCAGCTTGATGCCGTTGACGAGGTAGATCGAGACCTGTACGTGCTCCTTGCGGAGAGTGTTCAGGAACGGGTCTTGTAGCATTTGCCCTTTATTGCTCATTGTTGTTGCTCCACTTATTGTTGGAAGCTTTGAAGCTGCTGCACTCGCAATACGCCATTGCTCGCGTCAGCCGCTAATTAACACCGCAGGCCGCAACGCCGGCCCAAAAATATTGCCGGCGGGCACGACGGCTCGGCCGGATTCCAGTGCTACTTGGATCGGCGGGGCTTGCGACGGGCGGCAGACCCCGCATACGGGTTGGCGCCGGTCTTGAATTGTATCCTAAGCGGCGTTCCCTGCAGTTGGAACACGTCGACAAAGAAATGTTCCAGAAAGCGGCGGTAGGTCTGCGGGATGGCTCCCAGCGCCGATCCGTGAATCACGATCACCGGTGGATTCATTCCGCCTTGGTGGGCATAGCGCAGCTTCGGCCGCACCATCCCGGCGCGCGGCGGCTGCTGTAGCGCCACGGCGTCGGCGAGCGCGCGGGTGAGCTTGGGTGTCGGCAGCTTGGACATTGCCGCCGCATACGCGCCGTCGACCGAGCGCAACAGCGGGCCGATGCCTTTCCCGTCGCGCGCTGAGATCGTGTGCATCTTGGCGAACGCGAGGAAGCCCAGCTTGCGGCCAAGCTCGCGCTTGATTTCGGCTCGCTCCTCGGTGCCGATGTCGTCCCACTTGTTCACCGCCACCACCAGCGCCCTACCGGCGTCGAGGATGTGGCCGGCGATGTGGGCGTCCTGCTCCGATATCTCGGCTTGAGCATCGAGCAGCAGGACGACGACGTTCGCGTCCTCGATCGCCTGCAGCGTCTTGATCACCGAGAACTTTTCGATCGCTTCGAAGACCTTGCCGCGGCGGCGTACCCCCGCGGTGTCGATCAGCGTGTAATGGCGGCCGTCGCGGTCGAAGTCGAGATAGAGCGCATCGCGCGTCGTACCCGGCTCGTCGAATGCGATCACTCGCTCCTCGCCGAGCAGCGTGTTGACCAATGTCGATTTGCCCACATTGGGTCTGCCCACGACAGCGACCTTGATCCGCGATCCGTCGTTGCCGCCGGCTGCGTCGGCTGGATTGTCGGCGCTTTCTGCGGGACAGAGGGCCAGCGCGATGTTGACCAGATCGCGCACGTTTTCGCCGTGGGCCGACGAGATCGGCAACGGCTTCCCCAGCGCGAGCTCGTGAAACTCGGCGGTGACGCGCTCGGGCGCGATCCCTTCCGCCTTGTTGACCGCGAGTACCACAGGGCGCCCGGAACGGCGAAGGAGATCGGCGATATTGCTGTCCTGGGCGGTCAGGCCTTCGCGGCCGTCGACCAAGAAAACCACTGCATCGGACTCGGCGATCGCCTGCCGGGTCTGCTTGGCCATGGCGTGCATGATGCCGCTCTTTACCTTGGGTTCGAAGCCGCCGGTGTCGACCACGAGATAGGGCCGATCAGCGCCGCGGCCGCGGCCGAAATGACGATCGCGCGTAAGGCCGGGAAAATCCGCGACCAATGCGTCGCGCGATTGGGTCAGCCGATTGAAAAGCGTCGATTTTCCGACATTGGGACGTCCGACGAGAACGAGCGTGGGAAGCATCGGTCGTGTAACAAGGCGGCGAGCGGAAAAGCCTGAGCGCGGAAGCGCCCTAATGCGCGCTGGCGCTGATCAGCGTGCCGGCCGCCGATTGCCAGACAGCGGCGTCGCCCACCGCCACCGGCTGCGACAGCGCGGCGGAGCCGTCGCTGGCGACGCGCCCGACGAGATTGCCGTCATTGCGGTCGAGCAAGTGCAGATAGCCTTCGCCATCGACGATACCGAGATAGTTGCCGACGACGACCGGTCCGCTGGGAAAGCGGACGGCAAGCTTGTCCTGTTTCCAGATTGACGCACCGGTCGTCTTGTCCAGCGCGTGTATGGAACCCTTGTCGTCGGTGATGTAGAGGTAGCGGGCGTCAACGGCGATGCCGCCGAGGCTCGAGAAATCACGCGACCAGAGCAACGTTCCACGCAGGAGGTCGAAGCAGGCGATGCGCCCTTGGTACGCCGCGGCGCAGGCCTGCCGCGCCTCGACCACTGGTGCGCTCGTCACGTCGGCTATGCGCTCGAGCTCGGTCGCGCCTTTGGGGGTGGCGACGCTCGCTTCCCAGCCGAGAGTGCCGCTGGCGATGTCGAGCGCGAGCAGCTTGCCTCCGGCGGTACCGGTGAAAAGAGCGCCGCGACTGGCGGTGCCGCCAGCAAAACGACGGACCGTCAGCGATGGACTGCTGCGCTGATAGACCCACTTTTGACTTCCGTCCGCCTCCGACAGGCCATAGATCCGGCCGTCGAGCGCCCAGACGATGATCTTCCCGTCGGCGCCCTTGGGCGGACCGGCAACTTCGGTCGACACCTTGACCTGCCACAGGGGTTTACCGGTCTGATCGAAGGCGATCACGTCCCCCTTGGCGGTGCCGACGACGACCGCGGCGGATTCCGCGCCGACACCCGCCGACAGCGACTTCTCGGCCTTGATCCGCCAGATTTGCCGACCGCTGGAGGGATCGACGCTGACGATCGTTCCGTCCGGACTGGCGGCGTAAATGGCGTCGGGACGCACCGCCGGCGCGAAGGCTTCGCCGCCCTTGGCGCCCAGCGGGACCTGCCAGTCGACTCGCGCGACGGCCTTGGCGTCAAAGCTGGGCAGCGGACCGGGTTTGGGAGCCTTGCGGCCGATTCCGAGCCAGGACAGCGAAGGCGGCGGGATCGAAGGGACCGACGTCATCCACGAAGGCAGCCACGAAGGCATCGATTGGCAGCCGCCGAGCATCAGCGCAGCGAAAGCGATCGCCAAGGCGCATCTGCGCCTGACTGTGCTGGTCATTGCGCGCCTCCCAGCGCGTCGAACTTCACCTGCACGAAAGCACGGTAGGGCGATTTCGGATCGATCTTCGCCAACGCGATCTCGTACGCCGCCTTCGCCTCGGCGTTCTTTCCCATGGCGGCAAGGATATCGCCCCTGAGATCGGCAAACAGGCCCGTGAACGCGTCGTCGGTCTTGATATCGAGTGTCTTCAGCGCATCGTCGTATTGTTTTTCATCGAGCATCGCCTGAGCGAGGCGAAAGCGCGCGATCGCCTTCAGCTCGTCCTCGGACGCATGATCGATGATCCATTGCAGCTGCGCGCGAGCACCGGGCTTGTCCCCGCCGTCGTAGAGCATCTTGGCGTAGAGCAACGCCGCTCGTGGTGCATACGCGGTGCGGGCGAAGCGGTCGACAATCTGTGTCGCGGGCTCTTTCGCCTTGGAGAGGTCGTTGGCCCGCACCGCCTGGCTCACCGCCTGATAGAGCACGCTTGCCTGCTCGGCCTGGGTTCGCTGATACCAGCGCCAGCCTTGCACGCCAATGACGACCAACGCGACGACGACGACGGCAGCGCTGACGTATTTGGAGTTTTGCTGCCACCACGCCTTCAGGTCGTCGAGTTTTTCCTGTTCTTCGAGATCGTAGACTGCCATCTTGGTTCCTAAGTTGGTAGGCGCGGAGCGTATTAGGCATCACCCGCGACGAATCGCCCGCGTGAAGCGGAGTGGACGTGAGGGAGCGTCCATCACAAATGCTTCGCGTCACGTGTCGGTGGGGCGATGCGCATCACCAGCTCTCCCGGAGACAATGCGACCTGTTCGCCAGGATCGCGCAAGGGTTTGACCGCGACCACGTTGGCCGCCGCTTCATCATCGCCGACGATAAGCGCAAAGCGAGCGCCGCTTGCATCTGCACGCCGCATCTGTGAACCGAAATTGCCGCCACCGGCGTGAACGACGATCGCCAATCCTGCATCGCGCAGATTCTCGGCCACCGACATCGCCAGACGCGTCGCAAGATCGCCGACATGTACCACATAGGCATCGGGTGCATCGCTCGCGGTCCGCCCAGCGTCCTGCATGAGCATCAGCACCCGTTCGGTGCCGATTCCAAAACCGCAGCCGGGCGTGGGCTTTCCGCCGAGCTGAGCGACCAGGCCATCGTAGCGCCCGCCAGAACAGACCCCGCTCTGTGCACCGAGCCGCGTGGTTACCCACTCGTACACCGT
Source organism: Betaproteobacteria bacterium (assembly GCA_005883655.1). Taxonomy (GTDB): domain Bacteria; phylum Pseudomonadota; class Gammaproteobacteria; order Burkholderiales; family Casimicrobiaceae; genus PALSA-1003. The sequence goes on from VBDA01000158.1 coordinate 6,308, forward strand.
CGCATTGTAGTAATCGAGCCCGCGAACGAGCCGCGGGTTGACGCGGAAATCGATGCCCGCTTCGCGGACTCCCGCTTCTATCCTCTTGAACAGGGCGTGGGAATCGTCTCCGAGGGCATCCCAAAGTTTCGGCGCATCCTCGATCAGCGCCTGCATCGCCGGATTCTTGGAATCGAGAATACGCAGCGGATTGGTATGCAGTCGCCGCCTGGCGTCGTCGTCGAGGGATTCCATGTGGCGTTCGAAGTAAGCGATGAGCTGCGGACGAAACGCGCGTCGTTCCTCACTCGAGCCGATGGTATTGAGCTCGAGCGTGATACCGGAAAGGCCAAGCCGGCGCCAGAGACGGCCGATCATCGTCAATTGCTCGAGATCGACATCGGGGCCGGCATAGCCGAGCGCCTCGACGCCGAACGTGTGGTATTGGCGGTAACGTCCCTTTTGCGGTCGCTCGTGCCGGAAAAGTGGCCCGCTGTACCAGAGTCGCTTGGGGCCGTCGTAGAGCATGTTGTGCTCGAGCGCCGCCCGAACGGTCGGCGCGGTCCCCTCGGGGCGCAACGACAAGCGCTCGTCGTGGTCGGTGAACGAATACATCTCTTTTTCGACGATGTCGGTCGCTTCGCCGACGGCGCGCACGAAAAGATCGGTCTTTTCGACGATGGGTGTACGGATGTTGCGATATCCGTATTGCTCGAAAACGTCGCGCACGGTGTCTTCGAAGACGTGCCACAGCGTCGCTTCGTCAGGAAGAACGTCGTTCATGCCGCGGACGGCCTGGATCCTCCCGGCCATGGGGCTAGACACTAGTTGCGGTCCACTAAATGATCGCCTTGACGGCGATGGCAATGGTATTGGTTCGGGCCGCGGGCTTGAGGTGCGCTGTTGCCGGCTCGCCGCCATAGGTCGCGCGAACGTAATCGGCAACGATCTGCTGGAATTCCTCGGCGATGCGCTCGCCCTTGAGCGTGACCGTCTTCTGACCATCGACGTAGACCGGCGCGACCGGGACCTCACCCGTGCCGGGCAAGCTAATGCCGATGTTGGCCATTTTCGATTCGCCCGGGCCGTTGACCACGCAACCCATGACCGCCACCGTCATGCTCTCAACCCCGGCATAGCGCGCGCGCCAACCCGGCATCTGCTCGCGCAGATACGCCTGGATTTTTTCGCCGAGCTCCTGGAATACGGTGCTGGTGGTGCGCCCGCATCCTGGGCAGGCGGTCACCTGAGGCGCGAAGGAACGCAGCCCCATGGTCTGCAGAATCTCCTGCGCGACGAGAACCTCGCGCGTGCGATCGCCGTTGGGCTCGGGCGTGAGCGAAACCCGGATCGTGTCGCCGATCCCCTGCTGCAACAACACCGCCATTGCCGCCGTCGACGCGACGATGCCCTTCGACCCCATTCCCGCCTCGGTCAAGCCGAGATGCAAGGGATAATCGCAGCGACGCGCAAGCTCGGCATAAACCGCGATCAGGTCCTGCACGCCTGAAACCTTGCATGAAAGGATGATGCGATCTTGCCTAAGCCCGAGCTCCTCGGCGCGTTGCGCACTGCCGATCGCGGAGCTAACCAAGGCCTCGCGCATCACATGCGCTGCATCGAGCGGGGCCGCCGAGCGCGCATTTTCGTCCATCATGCGCGCCAGCAGATCGGCGTCGAGGCTGCCCCAGTTGACCCCGATCCGCACCGGCTTGTCCCACTTCAGCGCCTGCTCGATCATGATCGCGAATTGCGCGTCTCGCTTACTGCCTTTGCCGACATTTCCCGGGTTGATACGATATTTTGCCAAGGCCTCCGCGCAGGCCGGAGATTCAGTCAGCAATTTGTGGCCGTTGAAATGAAAGTCGCCGATCAGCGGCACGGCGCAGCCAAGCGCCGCGAGCCGGTCGCGGATCAAGGGCACGGCGCGGGCGGCGGCGGAGGTATCGACCGTGATTCGCACCAGCTCCGAACCGGCATCGGCGAGCGCCTTGACTTGGGTGACTGTCGAGGGGACATCGGCGGTGTCGGTGTTAGTCATCGACTGCACGGCGATCGGGGCGCCACCGCCAATGGCCACACCGCCGACATTCGCGCTGCGCGTGCTGTGCCTTGGCATGATGGAGCTTTCGATGGTGCTCATGGGGATGCTGCAGGCGAAGCGCTTTGCGGCGCCTCGCTTTGCGCTGCTTGCGGTGCACTTGTTTGCGATGCCGTGGTTGGCGAAGAGCTGACCAGAGGATTGGGCAGCGCGACCCCAGGCACAATTGTCGCCGGCGCGGCGCGATGATCCGTCGCGTCGGAGACGGGTCGCGCAGGTTCGGCGTAATTCGACAATCCGCCGCGGTACCACTCATACGCTGCAGCGGCAACGATGCAGGCAATCAGAATCAGCGGGATCAGCCAGCGGCCAAGTCCGCTCTTCGATGCGGTGGCACTGGGCAGCTCGCCCATTATCGCGGCAGTCGAATGCAGCGTCGGCGACTCGAGCGAATGCGCAAGCAGATCCTGCGCGTCGAGATGCAGCAGGCGTGCGTAATTGCGTACGAAACCGCGGCTGAACGTGCGTCCCGGCAGCTCGCCGAAACTCTCTTCCTCCAGCGCTTTGACCTGCCGCGGCGCCAGCTTCAGTTGCTGCGCGACCTGGTCGAGCGAAAGCCCGGCTGCCTCGCGCGCGGTCCTGAGGCGCGCACCGGGCCCGGCAGACGCGGCGGTAGGCAGCCCGTCGACGTCGTTTGGCAATTGATCCTGCGCCGCCGTCATTCGCAAGCCTCGGTGGTGATGGCTTTGGTTTCGACGGAATCCGGAAAGCGATTGCGCAGCTGCGTTACGTACGACAGCTCCGCCTGCCTGTCCCCCAGCTTGCGTTCGATACAAAGCCCGAGATACATGGCCTCAGGCGGCGGTGTGGTGGTCTGCATCACCGGCCTCATCCATTTGCGCGCTTCATCGTAGCGCGCCTCTTTGTAGGCTATCAGCGCGACGCCATAGCTCGCCAACGCGTTGCCGGGCTGCGCGGCGAGCGCGCGGCGGAAATAGGATTCGGCAACGCGGATCTCGCTTCGAACTGCGCCAATGCTTCGCGCTCGCGCTTGTGCTGGCACAAATACCAGCCCCAGTTGTGGTGAACGTCAGAATCGTTAGGCGCAAGCGCGAGCGCCCGCTCGAAGCTCTGCTCCGCCTTGCGGTCATCCCCCAGCACGGCGTAGACCAGCCCGTAGAGGTTGTATGCCGGCGCGTAGCCGGGATCGGTCGCCACCGCGAGATTGAGCTCCTCGATCGCGATATCCATCTGCGCGCGTTCGTAATAGCCTCCCGCCAGATCGGTGTGCATCCGTGCCCTGTCGGCCGGGCTTGCCAGCTGTTGCGGCGGCGGCACAACGCGCGGTTGCGGCTCGGGCGCTTTCGGCGTGGTATTGCAACCGACGAGCATTGACAAGGCACAGATCGCGATTAAAACGCGTGAGAGGTGACGATTGTGCGTGGGCATGGATCAAGGCCTCGCGACGGGTTGAATTCGGTGCAGGCGCCGCTTGGTAAGGTCCTGGACCTGGCCGGCAAGCTGACCGCATGCGGCGTCGATATCCTCGCCTCGCGTTTTACGAATGGTGGCGATCAGGTCGGCGTCCTGAAGTATTCGCTGAAAGGCGACGATACGGTTGCGGGAGCTGGTCCGGAATTCGGTGCTCGGGAACGGATTGAACGGGATCAGATTGAATTTGCACGGCACGTCGCGTACCAGCGACGCAAGTTCCCGGGCCTGCTCGGGAGCATCGTTGACATGGTCGAGCATCACATACTCGAACGTGACAAAGTCGCGCGGCGCGTGCTCGATGTAACGCACGCATGCGGCGAGCAGCAGGCGAATCGGATACTTGCGGTTGATCGGCACCAGTTGGTCGCGCAGCGCATCATTCGGTGCGTGCAAGCTGACCGCCAGGGCGACGGGGCAATCTTCGCCAAGACGATCGAGCGCCGGTACCAGCCCGGAGGTCGACAGCGTTACCCGGCGCCGCGACAGTCCGTACGCGTTGTCGTCGAGCATGATCCGCATCGCCGTTACTACGTTGTCGTAGTTGGCCAGCGGCTCACCCATTCCCATCATGACCACGTTGCTGATCGGGTGCCGCCCCTGTTCCAATCGCGGCCCGCCAACGCCGCTGGCAAGCAGCGCGCGGTTGGCGATCCAAAGCTGGCCGATGATTTCGGCAACGGACAGATTGCGGTTGAAGCCTTGCTTGCCGGTCGAGCAGAATGAGCAATCGAGCGCACAGCCCGCCTGCGAGGAAATGCACAGCGTGCCACGAGCAGGCTCGGGGATATAGACAGCCTCGATGGCATTCCCGCCGCCGACATCGAGCAGCCACTTGCGCGTGCCGTCGCTGGCGATCGAGTCACGCACGACGAGAGGCGGCCGGATCTCGGCGTCGAGCATCAGCGCATCGCGGGTGCTCTTGGCCAAATCGGTCATCGACTCGACGCGATCGGCAAGCGTGCGATGAATCCAGCGCAGCGCCTGCCTGGCGCGAAACGGCTTGTCGCCGCGTTCGGCGAAGAATGCAGACATCGCCGATTGATCGAGGTCGAGCAGGTTGATCATGTGGACGGTCGGCACAGCAGCGCGGCAATCGCGCAAAAGCTCGTGTCCTTTTTTCGGGTCTCGCCGATGCGTTTCAACGTTTCCTCGTGTCGATCGTCAGCGCCGGAAAGAAGTATGTAATTTCGTCCTTGGCGGTTTCCGACGCGTCGGAGCCGTGGACGGCATTGTGGTCGATCGATTCTGCAAAATCGGCGCGGATGGTTCCCGGCGCAGCCTTTTTGGGATCGGTCGCGCCCATCAGCTCCCGATTCAGCGCAATAGCGTTTTCGCCCTCGAGCACCTGGATCATGACCGGGGCCGAGCTCATGAAGTCGACCAGACCGCTGAAAAAGGGCCGTTCGCGATGAACCGCATAAAAACCTTGCGCTTCATCGCGGGACAGCCATGTCATCCTGGCGGCGACGATCTTGAGTCCCGCGCTCTCGAAACGAGTATAGATCGCTCCGATGATATTTTTGGCGACCGCGTCCGGCTTAATGATGGAAAGGGTGCGTTCTACCGCCATTCTTGAGCTCCGACCGAATAAATGCGAGGAAACTCAAAATTATACCATGAGTGAAGCGGCCTCTCCCGGGGCTCGCGCGCCGGAAATGAGGCGCGTGGCAGGCCTGCAAAAGCCAAAGTGGGTCGCCGCTCGCCTTTGGGTGGAAACGCCCGATCGGGCCCGTTCTCGCATGATGTTAGGGAGCCGACAACACGCGCTCGACAAAACCGATCACATCCGGCCCCCGAGGCGGGGAGGCGACCCAGGCGAACAGTACTCCGACCGCGTCTGCACCCATGTCGGCGACTTCAAAAGTACGATAGTCGGTCAGGCGCTGCGCGAACTCCAACGCGACCCCCAGCATAACGAAGCCGATCGCGTAAGCGAGGCGCATGCGATGCCGGGCGTCGAGCTGCGCGAACCAGAACATCAGCGTTGCGTAGGCGGCGACGTGCCCGAGCTTGTCGCCGTTCTCGACCGGGATTTCGATCGGCTGTGGCGTAAGCGATAGCCAGATTACGAGCGCTACAAGGCCGAAGCCGACCGCGCGCCAGATGCGGCGTACGGCTACTGCTTGGATGGGCATAGGCGATACAAGGAAGGTGTCTTATTTACCGCATCATGCCCAGCGTTTGAGGGAGCCAGATCGAAAGCGCGGGCCAATACGTCACGATGACGAGGAACACGAGCATCGTGAGAAGCCACGGCCACACTGCGACCGTGAGCTCGGTAATGCCCATTTTGGCGATGCCCGAGGCCACATAGAGATTCAGGCCAACGGGAGGGTGACACATGCCGATTTCCATATTGACCGTCATGACGATGCCGAAGTGCACCGGATCGATACCCAGTTTCATTGCCACCGGGAACATGATCGGTGCCATGATCAGCACAATCGAGGACGGCTCCATCACGTTGCCGGCAAGCAGCAACAGCACGTTGACGAACAACAGGAACGCCACCTGGCCCAGGCCTTTGTCGAGCATCCATGCTGCCATGACCTGCGGAATCTGCTCGGATGTCATCAGGAACGAGAACATCACCGCGTTGGTGATGATGTAGAGCAGCATCGCGCTCATGTTCGCCGAGTCGAGCAGGACCTTCGGTACCTTCCGGAGGGTCAGGTCCTTGTAGACGAACACCGCGACGAAGAATGCGTAGACGGCGCTCATCGCCGCCGCCTCGGTTGGCGTGAAGACGCCGCTGTAGATCCCGCCAATGACGACGACGATGAGCAGCAGACCCCAGATGCTCTGTCGGAACGTGCGAAAACGCTCGCCCCACGACGCCTTTGGCAGGCGCGGATAGTTGTTCTTGCGTGCCCGATACCAGGTCGTCAGGCCGAGCATCGTGGCTAGAGTTAGACCGGGGACGACTCCAGCCATGAATAACTGGCCCACGGAGGTATTGGTCGCGACCGAATACATCACCATCACGATCGATGGCGGGATCAGGATCCCCAACGCGCCCGACGTCGTGATCACCCCGGCGCCGAACCGCTTGGGAAAGCCCTGCTTGACCATCGCCGGGAGAATGATCGAGCCGATGGCGACCACCGTCGCCGGCGACGATCCCGACACCGCGGCGAACAATGCGCACGCCATCACGCCGGAAAGCGCGAGCCCACCATGCCAGTGTCCGACCATGGACGAGGCGAAGGCGATCATGCGTCGCGCGACGCCACCATGGGTGAGAAAGTTGCCGGCGAGGATGAAAAACGGAATCGCCATGATCTCGAATCGTTCGATGCCGGTGAACAACTTCAGCGCCACCGAAGTGATCGGTACCGTGGTCATCGTGAACAGGAAGGTGA
>VBDA01000537.1 GCA_005883655.1 Betaproteobacteria bacterium
TTCTTGGCCGGCATCGACAACACCGAAGCCGGCAGATAGTAAACACCGACGAACACGGGAATCAGGATGATCCGCAACCAGGTCAGCGCGGTGGGGAGATTGAATTTCATTGAGGTGCGCATAGCCACTTCGCGGCAGACGATATTCTACCCCCCGCGTAGTTCCATCGCCGTGAGCCGCGCATCCCGGCAGGACGCGCCGCACCGCGACCTCACTAGTGCAACTCGGCAAAGATGCGCTCGGCCAGCGAGCGGCTGATGCCGGGCACCCGGGCCAGATCGTCGATGCTTGCCGCTTGCACACCTCGCAATCCGCCGAAATGCGCGAGCAGCGCCTTGCGCCTGGTGGCGCCGATGCCGCCGATCTCCTGCAGTGACGACGTGGTGCGCGCCTTGCCTCGGCGCGCGCGATGTCCCTGAATGGCAAATCGGTGCGCCTCGTCGCGAATCTGCTGCAACAGGTGTAATCCCGGGTTGTCCGCGGGCAAATGCAAAGGCGTTTCGCGGTCGGGGAAAATTATCTCTTCCAGTCCGGGCTTGCGCTCGGGCCCCTTCGCGATACCAATCAGTTTCGTGGTGTGCAAGCCCTGTTCCGCAAGCACTTCGGCAGCAATGCCGACCTGTCCCTTGCCGCCGTCGATGACCAGCAAGTCCGGCGCCGGATACTCTCCCCCGACGATGCGCGCTGCGCGACGCGACAGCGCCTCGCGCAGCGCCGCGTAATCGTCACCTGCCACTTCCGGCTTGACATTGAAGCGCCGGTATTCGCTGGTCTGCATCGCCAGACGATCGAAGATGACGCAGCTCGCGACCGCGGCCTCGCCCATGGTATGACTGACGTCGAAGCATTCGATTCTTTGCGCCGACGAGGGCAGGCCGAGAGTCTCCTGCAAGCTCGTCAGCCGGTCGTCCTGCGTCGCCTTTTGCGCGAGCTTCTGGCCTATCGCAAGCCCCGCGTTCTGCACAGCCATCGCGACCCATACCCGCCGCTCGCCGCCGGGATTTGCGATCAGCTGCACCTTGTGCCCTGATTGTTCGGACAGCACTTCGGCTAGGACCGGATCTTCACCGCCCTCGGTGGTCACGATGGTCGGAGGCGCCGGACGATCGAGATAGTGCTGAACGAGGAATGCCGGAACTACTTCATCCAGCGGCGCACCTTCGGCGTGTTGCGGAAAGAAGGTTCGATCGCCGACGTGCCGGCCACCGCGGATCATCACCAGGTTGACTGCCGTCAGTCCCTGCTCTGCGACGCCGGCAACCACATCGAGATCGCCGGCAGTCGCGCTTTCCACGAACTGTCGCGACTGCAGCTGCTGCAGACGCGTGATCTTGTCGCGAATGCGCGCCGCACGCTCGAATGCAAACGCGGCTGCGGCCGCCTCCATCTGGCGCTGAAGCGTGTCCATCACTTCATTGGTCTTGCCCTGCAGGAACAGCGTAGCGTTGCGAACGTCCTCCTGATAATCCGCTTCCGAAACGAGCCCCACGCAAGGGCCGGTGCAGCGCTGGATCTGATAGAGCATGCACGGGCGCGATCGATTGGCAAACACGCTGTTCTCGCAGGTTCGCAACTGAAATACCTTTTGCAGCAGCGCCATGCCCTCGCGCACCGCGCCTGCGCTTGGGAACGGCCCGAAATAGCGATTCGGCTTGTCGAGTCGTCCGCGATGGAAACGCAATTGCGGAAACGGGTCTCCCGTCATGCATATATACGGATAGCTCTTGTCGTCGCGAAACAGAACGTTGTAGCGCGGCTGATTGGCCTTGATCAGGTTGTTTTCGAGCAGCAGCGCTTCGCCCTCGGATCGAGTGACCGTCGTTTCCACCCGCGCCACCTGCGCCACCATCATCGCCGTGCGCGGATGATGCTCGGATTTCTGAAAATAACTGGACACGCGCTTCTTGAGGTCGCGCGCCTTGCCGACGTAAAGCGTTCCACCGTCGGCGTCGAGCATGCGATAGACGCCCGCGCGATTGGGCAGTGACCGGATGAGCTCGCGCGCATCGAACACGCTGGTCGGGTTCTTGCCTTCGGCCTTTGCGCCCATGTGGATTGCCGCCTCCTGCGTCGCGTCAGGCGGCACGGCAGGCGCCGGCCTCGAGGTGGCGCACGATGGAGGCGAACACGGCTTCGAACATTTCGGTCGTCAGACGCCGTGTATTGGTGTTGTAGCGACTGCAATGGTAGCTATCGAACAGATGCGCGCCTCGATTTAGTGGATGATGGCCGCCATGCGAGAACGGATGATCGCGAGCAGCAAGGCCAAGCGCGCGCAGGGTCGCGTCGTGCGCGATCCGACCCAGTGCGAGAACCGCCGCGCCGTCGGGAAGC
>VBDA01000538.1 GCA_005883655.1 Betaproteobacteria bacterium
AACGACCGCAACAGCGGCGAAAACGGATTTGTTCATTGTGATTCCCCTTACTCGAGTTAGGTCGGCACGTTGCTTTAGAAATCGGCTAGGCGCCTGTGCATGAACCACGGATGCGCGCGAAAATAGCACCACCGATGCTTTAAATCTTAGCATAAAGGTAGCGGTATTCAACGGGTCCGAAACGATTTCGACAACGCTGAAACTCGCTATTGTCGGCCTCTCGAACCGTGAATGTCGGACGCAAGCCTACAAGCCCAGCACAGTTGCATTGATGCCGGACTCGCCAGTCGCCCAGATTTCGGCGAACCGTGCCGCCAGTGGCTGCGTTTGCTCCGGTTGCAGGATGCCCAGCGTCGCACGAGGCTGCTCGAAATGGAAGCGATGCAGATAATGCTGGCCGTCGACAATCAGGAGAGGGTCGGTCGCGACCTTGCCCTCGGCGCCGGTCTGCAGAATCGTCATGGCATGGCCGTAAACGCCCAACAGCTTCAGCNNNNAGCGCTTTCGAGGTAGCGCGTGTCGTGCACGATGATGTCGAGCCGGCGACCGCGTATGCCGCGCAGAAAAGCAGCGAGACGCTCGATACGCTCCGGGCCATTCCAACCCGTCTGCGACAAATCCTGATCAAAGACCTGGATGTGGTGCTGCGCGAGTGCGATAAGCTGGTCGATGGCCGCCGTCTGCTCGGTAATCGTTGCCAGCTCGGCAACATGTGGCTCGGGAGAATCAGCCAAGGTGGAGGAATCCATCACGGTACCATTGATGAAACAGTGTCACGGCGGCGGCGCGAGTCGAGCCAGCGAAGCTCGCGCCGCTCAAGTGGCGTGCGTTCGCGAGACGCTTGATCACAGCGCCATCTTGGCTGGCGGACTTGAGCGCCGCACCGTTGAGAAATACATTGCAACTATCGTATAGCAACAATGCGCGCCGGTCCAAGCTTATGCCGCGCTGGACCGCCGCCGAGCGGAATGCCGCGAGCCTAAGCGGGTGCGATGGCGGCTCGAAAAATACGCCGGGTTTTGGTTCCGACAGGTAGCAGCCAAGAAAACGCCTGACCATGGCGTCGCTCCAGCGAACGCCGGCAAGCATCGCGGAACATCGCTTCTGCATGCCCGTGTCGATGCGCGCAGGTTCCGTTGCGGGCGCGAGCGAGGGATCCGCGTAACGGCCCTCGAGCGCGATCGAGTCGCGCATCCAGTCAAGAAAAGCGGTGCCGAGATCTTGCGCGGACGGTGCGCGGAATCCAATCGAATACGTCGTGCATACGTCCACCGCGACCCCATCGTGGGCGTATGCCGGCGGCAGGTAGAGCATGTCGCCTGCGTTGAGCGTGTATTCCGCTTCGGGTCGAAACCGGACCAGGATCTTGGCCGGCAGTGAAGGGTCGAGTGTCTGATCGCGTTGGCGGCGCGTACTAGAACTCACTTGCCAGCGACGGCGGCCTTCGCCCTGCAGCAGGAATACGTCGTAGGAGTCGACATGCGGGCCGACACCGCCGCCGGGGACCGCATAACTCACCATCACGTCATCGAGGCGTGCGTACGGGATGAACGCGAAGCGACGCAACAAGGCGTCGGCCGCGGCAACGTGGAGATTGACGCCCTGGACCAGCAAGGTCCAATCGCGCTCCGGAAGCCTCTTCAAATCCGCGGCGCGGAACGGTCCTTGGGCCAGCGTCCAGCGCCCGCGCGCGTGCCTGACCAGCCGCGACTCGACATCATCGCGGCCGGCAAGCGCGAAGAGCTCGGCTCGGCTGAGCAAGCCTTGAAAGCCGCCCACGGCCTGCCGCACCAGCAGCGGCTTTTTCTGCCAGTACTTGCGCAGAAATACCGAGACGCTCAGTCCGCCGAGAAGCCCGTTGATCGCGACGCCGGCCATTGTTCGATTATAGCGGCCGGTGACATCTGACAACTGAGCTGACAACTGAGCTGACAACTGAGGCCGTCGAAGCGCTGGCGCGGTGTTGTAAGATGCGGCCCTGCGGGTCCTTGGTCGCGGTCGTTACGGCCGCGGCATCTTTTCACCTGACGACTTCGAGGCGGCGGCTTGAATATCTTTTCCAATACGGTCGTTACCTTGTCATACAAGCTTTTTTCCACCGACGGCAAGCTGATCGAGGAATCCGCGGAGCCGATTACCTATCTTCACGGCGGGCATCACGGCATTTTTCCCAAGATCGAAGCTGCTTTGGCGCAGAAAAAAGTCGGCGAGAGCTGCTCGGTGCTCCTCGAGCCGGAGGATGCGTTTGGCGAATACGACGCGGATCTGGTGCGAGTCGAGCCGCAAGATCGGTTCCCGCCCGAGATCAAGATCGGGATGCAGTTCGAAGGTTATGCGGGTTCGGAGGAAACGAATGGTGGCGACGACGAAGGGCAAGTGTTCACCGTGACCGATATCGCCGACGGCAAGGTGGTCGTCGACGGCAATCATCCACTGGCCGGACAGCGATTGCGCTTCGATTGCACAGTGCTGGACATTCGTCCGGCGACCTCGGAGGAGATGGCGCACGGGCACGTGCACGGCCCGGACGGGCACCACCACTGACTTTCGATCGCGGTCGCCGAGACTGATATAGGGCTCGTTGCCTCTCAATCGCCGGCAAGTCGTTTTAACTCGTACAACGCTGCCTGCGCGTCGCGCGGCGACAGGGCGTCGGGGTCGAGTGCGGCGAGACGATCGAGCACCGGCGATTCTGGCCGCAGTGTTGCCGCCTCGGGCGGGCTTGCCGAAAAGAGATCGCCGTGATCATCGCGGCGCGCGCTGAAATGGTCGAGCCGCGACAGATAAGCGCGCGCCTGCCGAACGGCCTCCGACGGCACGCCGGCAAGCTTCGCCACTTCAAGGCCGTAACTCTGG
>VBDA01000539.1 GCA_005883655.1 Betaproteobacteria bacterium
GAAAGGTGCAGCGCCAGCCATCGCAGGCACATGAGCGTCGTGGGATGGCTTCCGGTGCCGAATGCCAAGCCGGGATCGAGTCTCAAGTTGATCGCCTTCGGGTCAACCGGCTCGCACCAACTGGGCACGATCCACAAGTCACGGGTCACGCAAATCGGCTGGAACTGCTGCTGTGTCTTGCGCACCCAGTCGTCGTCGGCGATCGTGGCAATGGTGTACGCGGGAACTGCCGCGCCCAAGACGGCGCTTACCTTAGCCAGCGCATTTCCGGCGTCGGCGTCTTTCCCGAACAGCGCCGACAGGCGGCACACCGGCCAGAGGTCGGCCGCGGTAGGGGCGGTGATCGAATTGGGCTCGCCGTAGCGCGCGATCTCCCGCTCCGATCCCACATGCGGGTCCGCGGTGTCGACCGCCAGCGCACCGGCGTCCAGCAGAGCGTCCGCCCACCGCTCGGCATCGGCGGCGTTCGCGTCAAACTCCAGCGCGAGAAAGGACATTTGCCGCTTAGTGGACCGCTACTTGAGGCGATCTGCCTTGCGCTTGGCCATCCGCTGCTCGAGATAGTGGATCGTTGTCCCTCCGCGCAGGAACGACTCGTCGTGCAACAACTCCTGATGCAGCGGAATGTTGGTCTTGATGCCCTCGATGACCATCTCCGACAGTGCGATGCGCATGCGGGAAATCGCCTGCTCCCGTGTATCCCCGTACGCGATGACCTTGCCGATCAACGAATCGTAATTCGGTGGAACGAAATAATTGTGATAGATGTGGGAATCGACCCGAATGCCGGGCCCGCCAGGCGCGTGATAGGACGTGATTCGCCCTGGCGAAGGCACGAAAGTATCGGGGTCCTCCGCGTTGATGCGGCATTCGATCGCGTGTCCGCGGCGCACGACGTCGCGCTGTCGAAAAGCGAGTCGCTGCCCAGCGGCGACACGAATCTGCTGCTGGACAATGTCGATGCCGGTGATCATCTCCGTTACCGGGTGCTCCACCTGCACCCGCGTATTCATCTCGATGAAAAAAAACTCGTCGTCCTGATAGAGAAACTCGAAGGTTCCCGCGCCGCGGTAGTTTATCTTGCGGCATGCATCGGCGCAGCGCTCGCCGATCCGGGTCAGCGCCCGAAGAGGAATCCCCGGCGCCGGGGCCTCCTCGATGATCTTCTGATGACGCCGCTGCATCGAGCAGTCGCGCTCGAAAAGATAGACTGCGTTCTTGTACTCGTCCGCGAGCACCTGAATCTCGATGTGGCGAGGCTTGTCGAGAAATTTCTCGATGTAGACGGTCGCATTGCCGAACGCTGCCCCCGCTTCCGCACGCGTCAGGCTGACCGCGGAGAGCAGGGCGGCTTCGGTGTGAACGACGCGCATGCCGCGCCCGCCGCCGCCGGCGGCCGCTTTGATGATCACCGGGTACTTGACCGCCCGCGCGCTCTTAATGATCTCCTTGGGGTCGTCGGGCAACGCCCCCTCGGAGCCGGGAACACACGGCACTCCGGCCTTGGTCATCGCTGCCTTGGCGCTGACCTTGTCACCCATGAGGCGGACGGTGTCCGGACGCGGTCCGATAAAGACAAAGCCGCTTTTTTCGACCTTCTCCGCGAAGTCGGCGTTCTCGGAAAGGAACCCGTAGCCTGGGTGTATGGCCTGTGCGTCGGTGACTTCGGCCGCGCTGATGATCGCCGGGATATTGAGATAGCTCTGGTCCGACGGCGGGGGGCCGATGCACACCGATTCGTCGGCGAGGCGCACGTACTTTGCCTCGGCGTCCGCCTCCGAATGGACGACAACCGTCTTGATTCCGAGCTCGCGGCAGGCTCGCTGGATGCGCAAGGCGATCTCGCCGCGATTGGCGATCAATACCTTGTCGAATAACTGACCGGCTATTTTGGCGGGCACCCGGGCCTCAAATCGACCAAACGCTCACGCCAGCGACGGGACGCCCGACGATAGTCTGCAAAATCATGCGTCAGCCGATGATAACGAGGGGCTGTCCGTACTCGACTGCTTGGCCGTTTTCGACCAGGATTGCCTTGACGATGCCCGCTTGATCGGCTTCTATCTCGTTCATCAGCTTCATCGCTTCGATGATGCACAAGGGATCGCCGGGCTGAACGGCGTCGCCGACTTCCACGAAGGATGCGGACCCGGGAGCAGCGGCCCGATAGAAGGTCCCCACCATCGGCGCTTTTATGACGTGGCCTTCGGCGGCGGGCACCACAGGCTGCTGAGCGGCGTTAACCTCGCCCATCGAACCCCCGCCGCCCTCGCCGAGATCGCGGGCCAGCGCCTGGTGCGCGGGGGGCAGCGAACGGGTGATCCGCACTCGCTCTTCACCTTCTGAAACCTCGAGTTCGGCGATGCCTGAGTTCCGAAACCTCGAGTTCGGCGATGCCTGAGTTCTCGACGAGCTCGATCAATGTTTTCAGTTTGCGTAAGTCCATGGAAACAATCCCCCCGGATCGGAGCTACGCCGTCGCGACGGCAATGCCAGTTCAACCAGTGATCACGTTCGGCCGCGGATTTGATCGGTGGCCGTCACACCCCTGCCGCCAATTTATGCGGCCTTTTGTCGACAGCCGCTAAATTACCGGCAGCAGCCGTCATACGGCTGTAAGGTCTCATTTTGCAACTTTTAGCAGAAATTGTCCACCGTTGAACGACGATATGCGAAGTGCATGGAACCGCCCTGTCGACGGGGGCTACGGTGGTAGAGGACCACTTTCAAGGCGGTCGGCAGACCGGCTTGACCGTATGCTGTCGGCAGACCGCTTGACCGGGTGCGTTCCGCGAAATAGGCAGGGATTACAGCAAATTACCTATTGTTGCGCGAAGTTTGCCTGATGTAAAAGGACCGAGTTGGGTCCGGGCCACCGCGCCGGTCCGGTCTATGACGACCGTAAAGGGCAATGCACCGAATTGATTGCCAAGCGTCTTCGAAAGCTCTACCGCGCCGTACCCGCCCATCAATGCCGGGTAGTTGAGTTCGAGCTCCTTCGCAAACTGGGCGACCTTGTCCGGCTCATCGACAGCAATACCGATAAACTGCAAACCCCTGGGCCCGAACTCGCGCTGTGCGCGGACAAACTCAGGCATTTCCTCGCGACAGGGCGCACACCAGGTCGCCCAGAAATTGACCACCACCACTTTGCCTCGCCATTGAGAAAGCGATTGCTGTTCGCCGGAGGTGTCCGGCAGCGAGAGCGAAAAAAGCGCGCTGGTGTCGCGCGGCGCGCGGTCCCAGACGGCAAGCGCCACACCCCCGGCAAGTGCCAGGACCGCGGCGCAACCCATCCAAATCCATTGTCTAACTGCTATCACCGGCGAGCTCGGTTCGGTTCGGGGGAACACCCACACCCTATTTGAACCATTGTTTTTTGGGAGCTTCGTCGAGCGGCGTGGGTGCACTGCCGGCTGCCGGTAGGGCGACAGTGACGCGCTGAATGTTCGGCGGGTAGCAAATGCCAAGATCGGCACAGCCTTGGGATTCGGCCTGAACCACGACCTTTTGCCCGGGCGGTGTCGCCTGCAGCTGGAGAGTCACAATCAGATTGCCGCGATACGTTTCGACACGGCCAAAAAACTGATCTTCCTTGATTTTGCCGTTGGGCAGCGACGGTACGGTGAGACCCGAAGCTGCCGGCTCGACCGCAAAATGCAGCTTGTCCCGATACAGGTAATACCCGTCGGCGATGCTGAAACGAG
>VBDA01000554.1 GCA_005883655.1 Betaproteobacteria bacterium
CCTACTTTGCGTGGGTCAAGCTACCCGCAAATCGCCGGCTCATTTGCCAACTGAGCCGGTCGATTTGCGGCGGTAAGACCTGGACACACCGCAGTAACACAGGAGTAACACAATGAAAGCATTGCTCGATCTGTTCAAGCAGGTCACACAGGAAGAAGAGTTCGACGCGATCAAGACGGGCTTGGCCTCGCCGGAAAAGATCCGCTCGTGGTCGTACGGCGAAGTGAAAAAGCCCGAGACGATCAACTACCGTACCTTCAAGCCCGAGCGCGACGGATTGTTCTGCGCCAAGATCTTCGGGCCGGTCAAGGATTACGAGTGCCTGTGCGGCAAGTACAAGCGGCTCAAGCATCGCGGCGTCATTTGCGAGAAGTGCGGGGTCGAGGTCACACTGGCCAAGGTTCGCCGCGAGCGCATGGGCCACATCGAGCTCGCGAGCCCGGTGGCGCATATATGGTTCCTGAAGAGCTTGCCCTCGAGCCTACGTCGTGACCGACCCAGGCCTGACGCCGCTCAACCGCGCGCAGCTCCTGACCGAGGACGATTACCTCGCCAAGGTCGAGCAGCACGGCGATGATTTTTCGGCAGCGATGGGCGCCGAAGGCATCCGCGAGCTGTTGAAGGCGCTCGAGGTCAATACCGAGATCGAAAGGCTGCGCAAGGAGCTCGAGACCACTGGCTCGGATACCAAGATCAAGAAAATCGCCAAGCGCCTGAAGGTGCTCGAAGCGTTCCACAAGTCGGGTATCAAGCCCGAGTGGATGATCCTCGAAGTTCTTCCGGTGCTGCCACCGGAGCTGCGCCCGCTCGTTCCCCTGGACGGCGGCCGCTTCGCGACTTCCGACCTAAACGATCTCTATCGCCGGGTGATCAACCGCAACAACCGGTTGAAGCGCCTGCTCGAGCTCAAGGCGCCCGACATCATCGTGCGTAATGAAAAGCGGATGCTGCAGGAAGCGGTCGATTCGCTGTTGGACAATGGCCGCCGCGGCAAGGCGATGACCGGCGCCAACAAGCGGCCCCTCAAATCGCTGGCCGACATGATCAAGGGCAAGGGCGGCCGTTTCCGCCAGAACCTGCTCGGAAAGCGCGTCGATTACTCGGGCCGCTCGGTGATCGTGGTCGGACCGCAGTTGAAGCTCCACCAGTGCGGGCTGCCGAAACTGATGGCGCTCGAGCTCTTCAAGCCCTTCATCTTCAACAAGCTTGAGACGATGGGTCTCGCCACCACTATCAAGGCGGCGAAGAAGATGGTCGAGAGCCAGGAGCCGGTGGTCTGGGATATCCTGGAAGAGGTGATCCGCGAGCACCCGGTGATGCTGAACCGCGCGCCGACGCTGCACCGCCTGGGCATCCAGGCGTTCGAGCCGGTGCTGATCGAAGGCAAGGCGATTCAGCTGCATCCGCTGGTGTGCACGGCGTTCAACGCCGACTTCGACGGCGACCAGATGGCGGTCCACGTGCCGCTGTCGCTGGAAGCGCAGATGGAAGCGCGCACGCTGATGCTCGCCTCCAACAACGTGCTTCTTCCGTCCAACGGCGAGCCGTGCATCGTGCCGTCGCAGGACATCGTGCTCGGCCTCTACTACGCCACGCGTGAGCTGATCGCCGCCAAGGGCGAGGGCATGCTGTTTGCCGACATCGCCGAAGTGGCGCGTGCGTACGAATCGCGGCAGGTCGCGCTGCACGCCAAGATCAGCGTCCGCATCAAGGAAGTACTGGTCGGCGCCGATGGCGAGAGGACCGACAAGGTCACCCGTTATCAGACCACGGTCGGCCGCTCGCTGCTGTCGGAGATCCTGCCGGTCGGGCTGCCGTTCGAGACGATTAACCGGCCGCTGAAGAAGAAGGAAATCTCGAAGATCATCAACGCGAGCTTCCGCCGTTGCGGTTTGCGCGAGACGGTGATCTTCGCCGACAAGCTGATGCAGGCCGGGTATGCGCTTGCGACCCGCGCCGGAATCTCCTTCGCCGCCGATGACATGCTGATCCCGATGGAAAAGCACACGATCATCGAAAAGTCCGAGCGGGAAGTGAAGGAGATCGAGGCCCAATACACCTCGGGCCTGGTCACGCAGGGCGAGCGCTACAACAAGGTGGTCGACATCTGGGGCCGCGCTGGCGACGACATCGCGAAGGCGATGATGAAGCAGCTCGGCACGGTGGAAGTGAAGGACCGCGACGGCAACATGGTCGAGCAGGAGTCGTTCAATTCCATCTACATGATGGCCGACTCCGGGGCGCGTGGCTCCGCGGCGCAGATCCGGCAGCTCGCCGGCATGCGCGGATTGATGGCCAAGCCGGACGGCTCGATCATCGAGACGCCGATCACGGCCAACTTCCGCGAGGGCCTGAACGTGCTGCAGTACTTCATTTCGACCCACGGCGCGCGCAAGGGTCTTGCCGACACGGCGTTGAAGACGGCCAATTCGGGTTATCTCACTCGCAGGCTGGTCGACGTGACGCAGGATCTGGTGGTCACCGAGGACGATTGCGGCACCAGCAACGGTGTGGCGATGAAGGCGCTGGTCGAGGGCGGTGAGGTCATCGAGGCGCTGCGCGAGCGCATCCTCGGCCGCTCCGTCGCCGCGGATGTCGTCAATCCGGAAACGCCTTGCTCAGCGAAGACGAAGTCGAGCAGATCGAAGCGCTGGGGATCGACGAGGTCAAGGTGCGAACGCCTCTCACCTGCGACACGCGCTACGGCCTTTGCGCAACCTGCTACGGCCGCGATCTGGGCCGCGGTCACCTGGTCAACGTGGGTGAAGCGGTCGGGGTCATCGCCGCGCAGTCCATCGGCGAGCCGGGAACGCAGCTCACCATGCGGACTTTCCACATCGGTGGCGCGGCGTCGCGTACGGCTGCGGCGTCGCAGTTGGAAAGCAAGTCCGCGGGCGTGGTTCGCTTCTCGGCGGCCATGCGTTACGTTACCAACGCCAAGGGCGAGCTGATCGTCATTGCACGCTCGGCCGAAGTCATGATTCACGACGATAACGGCCGCGAGCGTGAGCGGCACAAGGTTCCCTATGGCGCCACGATGCTGGTCAAGGACGGCGACGCGGTAAAAGCGGGCAAGGTGCTGGCGACCTGGGACGCGACGTCGCGCCCGATCATCACCGAATATGCCGGCCGGGTGAAGTTCGAGAACGTCGAGGAAGGCGTCACCGTAGCCAAGCAGGTCGACGAAGTCACCGGCCTGTCGACGCTGGTGGTGATCGACCCGAAACGCCGCGCAGGTGCGGCTGCGAAGGGCGTGCGGCCGCAGGTCAAGCTGTTGAATGAACGTGGCGACGAGGTGAAGCTGGCCGGATCGGAATTGCCGGTCAACATCACCTTCCAGCTGGGATCGATCATCACCGTCAAGGACGGCCAGGACGTGGCCGTCGGCGAGGTGCTGGCGCGGATCCCGCAGGAAACGTCCAAGACGCGCGACATCACGGGTGGTCTGCCGCGAGTGGCGGAGCTGTTCGAGGCGCGTGCGCCGAAGGACGCTGGCACGTTGGCGGAGGTCACCGGCACGGTGTCGTTCGGCAAGGACACCAAGGGCAAGCAGCGGCTGGTAATCACCGACCTCGATGGAATCGCACACGAGTATCTGATCCCGAAGGACAAGCACGTCACCGCGCATGACGGGCAGGTGGTAAACAAGGGCGAATCCATCGTCGACGGTCCCGCGGATCCGCACGATATTCTGCGGCTCTTGGGAGTCGAGGCGCTGGCGCGCTACATCACCGACGAAGTGCAGGACGTCTATCGGCTGCAGGGCGTGAAGATCAACGACAAGCACATCGAGGTGATCGTGCGGCAGATGCTGCGCCGGGTGCAGGTCCAGGACGCGGGCGATACCCGCTTCATCGTGGGCGAGCAGGTGGAGCGCTCGGATCTGCTGGACGAGAACGATAAGGTGTTCGCGCAGGGCGGCATAAAGGGCGGGCCGGACGCCAAGCGGCCGGCGACGTACGAGCACATGCTGCTCGGCATCACCAAGGCGTCGCTATCGACCGATTCGTTCATCTCGGCAGCCTCGTTCCAGGAGACCACGCGCGTCCTGACCGAAGCCGCGATCATGGGCAAGAAGGACGAGCTGCGAGGCTTGAAGGAAAACGTCATCGTCGGCCGGCTGATTCCTGCCGGAACGGGGCTTGCCTACCATAACGCGCGGAAGAAGCAGAAGGCAGGCGGTGTGCCCGAATTGGCGCCGGAAGGGATTACTTTGGAGGTGCCGGCGGCTGAAATCAGCGCCGACGCGGCCTGACGCTTTCAAGGCGGTAACGTTCGAACGAAACGGGGGTCCCCAAGGGGGCTCCCGTTCGCTTTTAGACGAGAGAATTCGTTGACAGTACACGCCTAGTGCCTTAAAATCGAACGTCTTTTCGCCTCCAACCGGGTCAGCCAGCCCAAACGGGCGTCGCGCCGATCCGGTGGGGTGTGCGTACCCGGTTGCCATCGACTTGGATGAGTCGACCGCGGCGCAACGAAAGTGGCCTGGGCAGACGATGCTCAAGGCCATTTTGATTTGTATGCGTCGGAAAGCGTTTAACGGGCGGGCCGCGGCGTTCAGCGCATTACGGCGTCGAAAGATAAAACGCGGAAATACGCGGACAGATGCAAACAGGCAACAAAAGCGAGCGGAAAAATAGTATGCCAACGATCAATCAGCTAGTGCGCAAGGGCCGGGTGGCTCCGGTGTCGAAAAGCAAGGTACCGGCGCTGAAGCGCAGTCCGCA
>VBDA01000555.1 GCA_005883655.1 Betaproteobacteria bacterium
CTGCTCTAACCAACTGAGCTACAGGCCCGCACGCGGATTCGGCGCCGATTATAGCGGACCGGCGACAGATCGTCGGCTCGCGTTGCGGAGATGTAATGACGTGATTGACACGATGCGCACGACGCGATGGTCAGCTCGCGTCAGCTTCCGGCATGGCGCTCAATCCCGATCCTTCGAAGCTCGAAACGAGGCTGACGCTGCGCGATGGTCGGCGCCTTCGAGTGCGGTCGATCCGCCCAGCGGATGCAAGCATAGACCGCGCGTTCTTCGCGGGTTTGTCCGAGCAGAGCCGCTACATGCGTTTCATGCAGCATCTGGCGGAGCTCACGCCGCGGCTGGTGCAGCAATTCACGAACATCTACGACACGCGGGAAATGGCGCTGGTCGCGCTGGACAATGCTTCTGGAGACGAAGCGATCGTCGGGATCGCGCGCTATGTCGCCGAAACCGGACGGGTCCGGCACTTTGAGCGCCGGAGAAGGACGCTTCGTCCGCGCTAGATCTTGCGGCGGCATCGGGAATGCCGCCCGTGGAACTCTGCCGGGCTGCAGACAATCCAATTGGCATGCACGGCGGGAGCTTGTCCCGCGCTTGCCCGATGACAGGACTGGACGAAGACGGCGGCGAGGCATAAAAAAATGTCTTATCCCACACCAGACGCAGTAAGGCAGCGATCCCGTGAAGTTCGGATGCCCGCCCGTGCCGTCGTGCTCGAAGGCGAGCTCCAATGCCCGCCCGAAGCCAGCAGCATCATTCTGTTTGCTCATGGTTCGGGAAGCGGCCGCCACAGTCCGCGCAACCAGTCGGTAGCACGCACCCTGCGGGCGAAGGGTCTTGGAACACTATTGTTCGACCTCCTTACCCGCGAAGAAGAAGCGCTCGACCAAGTGACGGGCCATCTCCGCTTCGATATCGAGCTCCTCTGCGAACGCTTGATGGACGCGACTCGCTGGGTCCTGAGCGCCACCGATCTGCGGGGGCCCGCGATCGGATACTTCGGGGCGAGCACCGGAGCCGGCGCGGCGCTGATGGCGGCGGCCGAGCTGGGAGACTCCATCGGCGCCGTCGTTTCGCGCGGCGGCCGCCCGGATCTGGCCGCAACCGCGTTGCCGCGCGTCAAGTCGCCAACACTACTAATCGTCGGTAGCCTGGACGACGCCGTCATCAAGCTCAACGAGCAGGCGTTGGCCCTGTTGTCCAGCGAAAAACGCCTTCAGATCGTATCGGGAGCGAGCCATCTCTTCGAGGAGCCGGGAACGCTGGCCGAGGTCGCGCGCCTTGCTGGAGAATGGTTCAAGCGATATCTCCCGACACCATCGGCGCATACGGGACCGCCGTCGTAGGCGCTATAAGGGTGTTCTGCGAAAGGGGGTTAGCAGATGCTATTCGAGAATCGACGCCAGGCGGGTTCCGTGCTGAGCATTACGCCGATCGACCCGATGTCGTTGTGCTCGCGCTGCCCCGTGGTGGCGTGCCGGTGGCGTTCGAGGTGGCGCGAGCGCTCAATGCGCCCCTCGATGTCTTCGTCGTTCGCAAGCTCGGCGTTCCCGGTCAGGAAGAGCTGGCGATGGGTGCCATCGCGACCGGCGGCGTTCGCGTACTGAACAACGACATAGTCCGCTACCTCGGCCTGTCTGAGGAAATGATCGATCGAGTTGCGGCCAGGGAAAAAAAGGAACTGGAAAGACGCGAGCACATTTATCGTGGCGATAACACTCCTCCTCTTGTGCAGGGCCACACCGTGATACTCGTCGATGACGGTCTGGCGACCGGATCGACGATGCGTGCCGCAGTGGCTGCGCTGCGCAGGCAGCAACCGTCGCGCATCGTGGTCGCGGTTCCTGTCGCCTCGCCTGAAGCCTGTGAAGAGCTCGGCTCGGAAGTCGACGAAACCATATGCGCCGCGACGCCGCGACCCTTCCAGGGCGTGGGTCGCTGGTACCAGGACTTCTCTCAGACATCCGATGAAGAAGTGCACGAACTTCTCGCGCAAGCGCGAGCTTCGGCGACTTCGTCATAGAGGACTTCGACAAATGAACAACTCAAAAGATCACGCGCTTGCTCGAGTCGTTCGCGACTCCGCATACGTTTTAAGCGGCGCCACGAAGGATTACGATCCCTTGATGGGTTTGATTGGTGACGCCCGCTTCGTGCTCCTCGGCGAGGCATCGCACGGTACTCATGATTTTTACCACCAGCGCGCGCAGATCACCAAGCGCTTGATCCAGGAGCACGGCTTCATGGCCGTGGCGGTGGAAGCCGATTGGCCGGATGCGTATCGGGTCAACCGTTATGTACGCGGCACGACCGACGATGCGGACAGCGAGGAAGCGCTGTCTGGTTTCAAGCGCTTTCCCACTTGGATGTGGCGCAATGCGGATGTGCTCGATTTCGTCGGCTGGCTACGGGAGCACAACGACACCGTGGCATCGGCATCGAAGGTCGGTTTCTACGGCCTCGATCTGTACAGTCTGCATGCTTCGATCGAAGCGGTGCTCGCCTACCTGCGCAAGGTCGATCCGGATGGCGCAAGGCGTGCGCTTTATCGCTATTCATGCTTCGATCACTTCGGCGAGGATACCCAGGCGTATGGCTACGCTGCCAGCTTCGACCTCGCCGACTCGTGCGAGGAGGAAGTGCTCGGTCAGCTCATCGAGTTACGGCAGCGCGCTGGCGCCTACGCGAGCCGCGACGGATGGGTTGCCGACGACGAATTCTTCTTCGCCGAGCAGAATGCGCGGCTTGTAAAAAATGCAGAGGAGTATTACCGCTCGATGTTTCGCGGCCACGTCGAGTCGTGGAACAGGCGCGACACCCATATGGTCGAAACGCTGGAAGCGCTCGCCGCGCACCTCGGCAAGCGCGGGCCCAGGGCAAAAATCGTGGTATGGGAGCACAACTCCCATCTGGGAGACGCGCGCGCGACTGAAATCGGCGGTGCGGGCGAGTTCAACGTCGGCCAGCTTGTGCGCGAACGCTATGGCGACGAGTCAGTGCTGATCGGATTTACCACCGACCATGGGACGGTCACTGCGGCTTCGAACTGGGATGCGCCCGCGGAGCGCAAGCGTGTGCGCCCGGGTCTTCCCGATAGTTACGAGGCGCTGTTTCACGAGGTCGACATCCCTCGCTTCATGCTCGACCTTCGCGGAGATCGCGCGCTTGCGAGAGCCCTGCGCGAGCCGCGTCTCGAGCGCGCGATCGGAGTCATTTACCGTCCCGAAACCGAACGGGCGAGCCACTACTTCCATGCACGGCTTGCCGATCAGTTCGATGCGGTCCTGCATTTCGACCAGACGCGGGCGGTCGAGCCCCTCGAACGCAGTGCCGTGGTTACCGGCGAAGTCGAGGAAACATTTCCGTCGGGTGTCTGACGAGCTTCGTCATGCCGACCCAGGATATTCCACGCACCGAATGGCCGGCCTTCCTCGACGCCTTCAGCCGCCAGCACCAGGGATGGCTGACCACGGTCGAAGTTGTTGCTACCGGCCTCGGGGTGCATCGAGAAGTGCGCGAAAAGCCGCTGACCGGTATCAGCGAAGATCGGAAGCGCGGCGATCCCGCGAGCATCTCCATTTCCGCCGGAGAGCTGCCGGAAGATCACGTTACGCATGTTGTCCTGCATCCTTCCCGCGTCGCATTGGAACTGACCGAGGAAGGCGCCCACAAGGGGCTGCGGATCGAGTCCGAAGACGGCGAGATGACGCTGGTGTTGTTCCGGGCGCCAGCGCTGCCCGAGACCCTGGACGGCATGGTTTCGCGCTAGCCGGCCTGTCCGCGCCCTAGCGGACAGACACCGCTCAGCACTACTCCCCGCTAGCCCTCGCCCTCGATGAAGCTGCGCAGCTTCGGCCGCTAGCGTCGACTCGCAATTCCCCGTCGATCCCCGCTTCGCGGGGCCCCTCGCCGGGAGGCTCGCGACGCTAGCCCTCACCCTCGATGAAGCTGCGCAGCTTCTCCGACCGTGAAGGATGACGCAATTTGCGCAACGCCTTGGCTTCGATCTGCCGGATCCGCTCGCGGGTGACGTCGAACTGCTTGCCGACTTCCTCCAGCGTGTGGTCGGTGTTCATCTCGATCCCGAAGCGCATCCGTAGCACCTTGGCCTCGCGTGGCGTCAGCGTATCCAGCACGTCCTTGCATACGTCGCGCAGGCTGGCGTTAACGG
>VBDA01000049.1 GCA_005883655.1 Betaproteobacteria bacterium
GGCCAACGTCGGCACCGCCGCGGAGCTCGCCAGCCTGGACTCCGAGCTTCTCGGCAATGATCTTCCAAAAGAGACGCGATGAATGCCAACAGCGCCGCGCTGACCGTCAACCCACTGCTCGACTTCTCCGGGCTGCCGCGTTTTGCGGAAATCGTACCGGAGCACGTTGGCCCTGCGGTCGATGCCTTGATCGCCGACGCGCGCGCGACGATCGAACGCGTCGCCACGGTCGCCGAGCCGCCGGGCTGGGACAACTTCGTGCAGCCGCTCTCCGAGACGCTCGACCGCCTTGGCCGCGCCTGGGGACAGGTCGCGCACTTGAATGCCGTGGTCAACACTCCCGCGCTGCGCGAGGCTTACAACGCCAACCTACCGAAAGTGACGTCTTTCCATACCGATCTCGGACAGGACGAGCGACTTTTCAGCCGCTACCGCGCGCTCGCTGATGCGCCGGGCTTCGCATCGCTCGATGCGGCCCGCAGGAAGCTGATCGAGAACACCTTGCGCGACTTCAGGCTTTCGGGCGCCGAATTATCCGCCGACAGGAAGGCGCGGTTCAAGGCGATCGAAGAGGAGCTTTCACAGCTCTCTTCGCGGTTCGAGGACAACGTGCTCGATGCGACCAACGATTATGGCCTGTTCATCGACGACGCGGCGAAACTCTCGGGTATTCC
Source organism: Betaproteobacteria bacterium (assembly GCA_005883655.1). Taxonomy (GTDB): domain Bacteria; phylum Pseudomonadota; class Gammaproteobacteria; order Burkholderiales; family Casimicrobiaceae; genus PALSA-1003. The sequence goes on from VBDA01000049.1 coordinate 675, forward strand.
GGCCGATGTTCAGGAGACCGCGAAAAAGGCGGGGGAAGAGGAAAAAAAGCCGGGCTGGAAGCTGACCTTGCGCGCGCCTTGCTACCAACCGGTCATGCAATACGCGGACGACCGAGGCCTGCGGGAAACCTTGTACCGCGCGTACGCGACGCGGGCGAGCGAGTTTGGGAAAGCCGATTGGGATAACAGCGCGCTGATCGATCGCATCGTCGTGCTTCGTCGGGAAAGCGCAGCGCTGTTAGGCTACAAAAGCTATGCCGAGGTGTCCCTGGTACCCAAAATGGCACGCGACCCGACGGAGGTCCTTGCTTTCCTGCGTGATCTCGGCACACGCGCGAGGCCTTTTGCCGAGCGCGACATCGCCGAGTTGCGCGCATTCGCGCGCGACCGGCTCGGGTTGTCCGAGCTTGCGGCGTGGGACATACCCTATGCCTCGGAGAAGCTGCGCGAGGAGCGCTACAGCTTCTCCGACCAGGAGGTGAAGTGCTACTTTCCGGAGGACCGCGTGCTGGCCGGCATGTTTCGCGTGGTCGAGGCGATCTTCGGCGTCGCGATACGCCCGTCAAGCGCGCCGGCCTGGCATCCGAGCGTGCGGTTTTTCGACGTCCTCGATCGCGAAGGCACAGTGGTGGGCCAGTTCTACCTGGACCTGTATGCCCGGGCGGCCAAGCGCGGCGGCGCGTGGATGGACAACGCGATCAATCGCCGCCGCAATGGCGCGAAGCTGCAGCATCCCGTCGCCTATCTGACCTGCAACTTATCCGCACCGGTCGACGCGAGGCCTGCGCTGTTTACGCACGACGAGGTGACGACGCTGTTTCATGAGTTCGGACATGGTCTCAATCTGCTGCTGACGCAGGTCGACGTGCCCGGAGTCTCGGGCCTCGAAGGCGTGGAATGGGACGCGGTCGAGCTGCCGAGCCAATTCATGGAAAACTTCTGCTGGGAGTGGGATGTGATGAAGCACATGAGCGCCCACGTGGACACCGGCGAGCCCCTGCCGCGTCCCCTGTTCGACAAAATGCTCGCGGCCAGGAATTTCCAGAGCGGTATGCAAACCGTGCGCCAGCTCGAAATGGCGCTGTTCGATATGCACCTGCACCATGATTTCGATGCCAATGCCGGGTCCGTGCTCGAGCTTGTAGGGACGATAAGGCGCGAAGTCGCGGTCGTGCCGCGGCCGGCGGAGGATCGGAACCTCCCGCACGGGTTCAGCCACATTTTCGCCGGCGGTTATGCCGCGGGCTACTACAGCTACAAGTGGGCCGAGGTCCTTTCAGCTGACGCGTACAGCTTGTTCGAGGAACAGGGTGTGCTTTCGCCGGCGGCGGGTCGCCGGTTCCGGGACGAGGTGCTCGCTCGCGGGGGAAGCCGGCCCGCGCTGGAGTCGTTTATCGCATTTCGGGGCCGGGCCCCACAAATCGAGGCCTTGTTGCGGCATAATGGTATGTTGGCGTCATAATACCGCCGAGGAGGGCGAGATGATTACCGCATCCATTCCCGCGCGTTCCCTGACCGCATTTGCCCTGCTGCTCCTGATTTCCGGCCTCGCCGCAGCGCAGGTGCAGCAGGTGTATCGCTATATCGACGTCGACGGCCGCGTCGTCTACTCGGACAAGCCGCCGCCGCCCGGTGCCAAGGATGCACAAGCCAAGCGGATCGGCGGTAACAGCATCGAAACCAGCGATCTGTCGTTTACCACCGCGCAGGCGCAGGAACGATATCCGGTGACCCTTTACACCTTTGCCTGCGGGGTAATCTGTGACTCCGCGCAGGGTCTGATCAACAAACGCGGAGTGCCGCATACGGTGATCGACGTCAGTCAGGGCGACGGCGCCGACCGGCTCAAGCGCCTCACCGGTAGTCTGGACGTGCCGACGATTCAGGTCGGCGATCAGTACGCGACCGGCTTCAGCGAGGGCAAGTGGCAGGGCATGTTGACGGAGGCCGGATATCCCAAGACGCCACCGCCCAGAACCAATCCCGTCGGCCGTCCGTCGGTTCCGATCGCCGCCGCGCCGAGCGGCAGCAGTCAAAGTGTCGCGTCTCCGCCCAAGGGCAGCTACCCGCAATAGCGTCGAGTTTCGCCGAAGTATATGCAGCGTGTGCACCGCGCATGCGCGGTGAGCGGCAGCGCCCGATGTTCGCGGACAGGACCACTAGCGCGCCAATACCGCGCCCCTCAATGCTTGCCGAGGTCGAGCTTGAGCTCCTGGATCTTACGCGTGAGCGTGTTGCGGCCCCAACCGAGCCATTGCGCGGCCTCCATGCGATGGCCGGCGGTATGCGCGAGCGCGCGCAGGATGAGCGTGCGCTCGAATTCCTTTTCCAGCCGGTCGCCGACCGCGCGTTCGCCGCGCGCGAGCGCCCGGGCGAGCTCGCGATCGAGCGCCTGCTGCCAGTTGCCTTCTTCGTCCGTGCGTGCTGCTCCGGCACGCAGCTCCGGGGGCAGGTCCGCCGCCTCGATGCGTTGACCGGGGCCCATCACGGTCAACCAGTGGCATATGTTCTCGAGCTGACGGACATTGCCGGGAAACGCAAACCCGGATAACACCTTGAGCGCGGCGTCGGAAAGCTGCTTCGGCTCGACCGCGAGGTCACGCGCGCTCTTGAGAAGAAAGTGGCGGGTCAGCGGCGCGATATCCTCGCCGCGCTCGCGCAGCGGCGGCAAGCGCAGTCTGACAACATTCAGCCGATGCAGCAGATCTTCGCGGAACAGGCCTTGCTGAACGCGTTCTTCCAGATTCTGATGCGTCGCGGCGATGATGCGAACGTTGGAGCGCAGCGGCGCGTGACCGCCGACACGATAGTATTCGCCGTCAGCCAGCACGCGCAGAAGTCGTACCTGCAGATCGGGCGGCATGTCACCAATTTCATCGAGGAAAAGCGTGCCGCCGTCGGCCTGCTCGAAACGTCCGCGGCGCGAGCTCTGCGCGCCGGTGAACGCGCCGCGTTCATGGCCGAACAACTCCGATTCCAGAAGGTCCTTCGGTATCGCCGCGGTGTTAATGGCCACAAACGGCTGCGCCGCACGCACGCTATGCCGGTGCAGGGCACGCGCGACCAGTTCTTTGCCGGTGCCGGATTCGCCGGTGATCAATACGGTGACGTGCGATTGTGACAGGCGCCCGATAGCCCGAAACACCTCCTGCATTGCCGGTGCCTGCCCGAGCATTTCCGGAGTAGCCATTGCGGTGGCAGCTATCGGGGACTGCGCCGGCACCTCGGCGCTGGCGCGACGAATCAGCGCCAGCGCGTGATCGATGTCGAATGGTTTTGGAAGGTATTCGAACGCTCCTCCCTGAAACGCCGCGACCGCGCTGTCGAGATCGGAATATGCAGTCATGATGATCACGCGAACCGTGGGATGGCTCTCCTTCAGTTTGCCGAGCAAGACGAGCCCCGATTCGCCGGGCATGCGGATATCGGTCACGATCACCTGGGGTTCGCCGTGCTGCAACGCCTGGGTGACTTCGTAGACCGACGCAAATGACTTGTGAGCGATGCCTTCGCGCGCGAGCGCCTTTTCGAGCACCCAGCGGATGGAACGGTCGTCGTCGACAACCCAGACCGCATTCATCGCCTCACCCTGGAAAAAATCTCGATCTTCATAGGCATGCATGCTTATACCCGCTATTTAGGCGCCCGGCCGGTTGAGTTCCAATGGCAGCAGCACCGTGAAAACCGTATGGCCGGGGACGCTCTCGCATTCGATTGCGCCGTTGTGTTGCGCGATAAATGTCTGCGCAATAGTGAGGCCCAGGCCGCTGCCACCCTCACGCCCCGACACCAGCGGAAAGAAAATCTTGTCGCGAATCGCCTCCGGGACGCCGGGCCCATTGTCCTCGACCGAAAGCGCAAGCGCCAACCGATAGCGGCGCTTGGCCAGCGTAATGCCGCGAGCCACGCGCGTCCTGAGGCGGATTTCGCGCACCCCCGAGATGCCTTGCAGCGCCTGCGCGGCATTTCTGACAATATTGAAAAGCGCTTGCGTGAGCTGTTCGGGATCTGCCTCGAACTCCGGCAGACTGATGTCGAAATCGGAATGGATGAGAATCTGCGGGAACTCGGCCTGAAGAACGCTGCCGACGCGCACCAGGAGCTCGTGAATGTTCGTTCGCCGGAATTTCGGCAGGCGGTGCGGCGTCAGGAGCCGATCCACCAGCGTTTGCAGACGGTCCGCCTCGCCGATGATCACCTGCGTGTACTCGATCAGCGGCGGACGATCGAGCTCGTGTTCGAGCAGCTGCGCGGCGCCTCGAATGCCGCCTAGCGGATTCTTGATCTCGTGCGCGAGACTGCGTATCAAGTCCCGATTGGCCTGTTGCTGTTCCAGCAGGCGTTCCTCGCGCGCGATCTTGAGCTGCTGGTCGATGTGTCGAAATTCCAGGATCATCATCGCCCCGGGGGTATCGACCACCGATATCGTGCAGGAAAGATGGAGCTTGAGCTTGCCGGTGACGCCGAGCTCGAGCTCCTGCTCGGTGTAGGAGGCGCCGCTCGCACGCGCTTTATCGATGGCTTGAAAAAGCGCAGGCGCTTCACCAAAAACGGATCCGGCGGAATGTCCCACCAACTGGCGCTTGGAGAGCTCGAACAGGTTCTCGGCGGCTGGATTCGCATAGGAGATGCCGAACTCGTCGGTAAGCAATACAACCGCGGTGGCAAGCAGTTCCAGGCCCGTATACGCGGCGGAATTCGTTTCGACGGTGGAGAGGTGCGTTTGGAACATCGCGTGCCACCGAAGCGGTGCGATGATAGTAGCAAGTTCCGCGCCCGCACGGCTTGGGCCCGCGCTGCGGCGTCGAAGGCTTATTGCCCCGACTCGCGCCGCCCGTGTGCCCATCCACTTCGCGCTCACTCCGTGAACCCGACTGTCAGGACGGAGTCGGTTCCCGCGCGTGCGTCGAAGGTGTTACTTCAGCGCCGAGGTGTTACTTCAGCGCCGCCAGCTCCTTGCGCAACGCCTCGATATTCTTCTCATGAAGGCTGACACTCTGCCTCAATTTGGCGAGCCGGTTGGCGTATTTCTGGGCATCTTTCTGCTCGTCAGGCAACGGCGGTGGCGCGCCATCGCCGTAGGCCGCGCGTGCCTCGACGAGAAGCTTTTCTTCGGTGTCGAGCTCATCGGAAAGAACCTTGCGCCTCAGCCCATCGCGGCCGCGTTGCGTATCCGCGTCTATTCTGGGAAATCCGGTCGGCGTCGGCGAGCCCCTTGCCGAGCCGCGTGTCTCGTCGCCCACCCCGCAGGAGAGTTTTTTCCAGCCCTTCTCGGGCGCGACATTGGTGTAGTGCATGTTGCCTTCGGCGTCGACATATTTGCAGATGTCGGCGAAGGCGCACGGCGCGAGCATGAGCGCGGTGCACCAGCAAATGGCATGTGCGCACTGGATGAAGGCGCGGTGGGCTCGAGAGAGGACCATAGCGCTCCAGTGTATCAAAACGCGGCCTGGGTAAAGCGCCGCTCCAGGTGCAGACGGGGGCGGATCGTGGCGATCCGCCCCGTCTGCTCACTTTGCCTCGGCTACAGGCTGTAATACATGTCGAATTCGACCGGATGCGTCGTCATGCGAAAGCGCGTGACTTCTTCCATCTTGAGCGCGATATAAGCATCGAGCATGTCGTCCGAGAAGACCCCGCCGCGAGTCAGAAATTCGTGATCCTTCTCGAGATTGTCGAGCGCTTCGTCGAGCGACGCGCACGGATGCGGAACCTTGGCGGCGACTTCAGGCGGCAGGTCGTACAGGTTCTTGTCGATGGGATCGCCGGGGTGGATCTTGTTCTGCACGCCGTCAAGCCCTGCCATCAGCAGCGCGGCAAAGCAGAGGTACGGATTGGTGGTCGGATCCGGAAATCGCACTTCGACCCGCCGGCCCTTGGGATTGCTGACGTAGGGGATGCGGCACGCCGCCGAACGATTGCGTGACGAATACGCCAGATTGATCGGCGCCTCGAAGCCCGGCACCAGGCGCTTGTACGAGTTGGTGCCCGGATTGGTGATGGCGTTCAACGCCTTGGTATGCTTGATCACGCCGCCGATGTAGAACAGCGCGAATTCGGACAGGCCGGCGTAACCGTCGCCCGCGAAGAGGTTCTGACCGCCCTTCCACACCGACTGGTGGACGTGCATGCCCGACCCGTTGTCACCGACGATCGGCTTGGGCATGAAGGTCGCGGTCTTTCCGTAGGAATGCGCAACCATATGCACGGTGTACTTCAGAATCTGCATCCAGTCGGCTCGCTTGACCAGGCTGTTGAACTTGGTGCCGATCTCGCATTGCCCTGCCGCGGCGACCTCGTGATGAAAGACCTCGACCTCGACGCCCTGCTCCTCGAGCGCCAGCGATATCGCGTTGCGGATGTCCTGCAGCGAATCGATCGGCGGCACCGGAAAATAGCCGCCCTTGATCGGGGCTCGATGCGCCATATTGCCGCCGTCGTATTCCTTGCCGGTCGACCAGGGAGCCTCTTCCGATTCGATCTTCACCGAGCAGCCGGACATGTCGATATTCCAGGTGACGGAGTCGAAAATGAAGAACTCGGGCTCGGGCCCGAAGTACGCGGTGTCGCCAAGTCCCGTCGACTTGAGATACGCCTCGGCGCGCTTGGCCAGTGAGCGCGGATCGCGGTCATAGCCCTTGCCATCCGGCGGCTGGACCACGTCGCAGGTGATGTTGAGCGTCGTCTCGTCGGTGAAAGGGTCGATCCGCGCCGAGTCCGCGTCGGGCATCAAGACCATGTCGGAATCCTCGATGCCCTTCCAACCGGCGATCGACGAACCGTCGAACGCGTGGCCGTTGTCGAACTTGTCTTGCGTAAACTGCTTCGCCGGGACTTGGACGTGTTGCTCCTTACCGCGCGTGTCAGTGAAACGAAGGTCGACGAACTTGACCTCTTTGTCTTTGAGCGTCTTCAGTACATCGGCGGATGCAGCCATGCGTTTCTCCGGTTGATGCGTGATAAGTGAACCAGAAATGGACGAAAACGGGTGTGAAGGGAACGTTTTTTGGACGACAAAGAAAAGCAGAAACTATGCCATAAGCCGGCGTCGCTGGCACGGGGGCAATCGCGCTTTTAACAGCCTTCAACGCACGCAGGCGCACCGTAAACGGGCGGTCGCGGCGGACCCTGCTTCGCCGTGGTGCAGCAAAAACGTTGGGCCTCGAAGGCCTGATGAAACAAGGTTTATACTTGGGCCTCTAACACAATCCGGATGGCCTGCTGTGCCTGGCTTATGCGGGAAATGCCCCGCCAGGCACGCCCTCCATCCGAAAGAAAGAAGGCGGCGATGGATGTCCAGGTAGAACCCATCTTTGCTGCAGCGCATGAGCGTGCCCGGAAGGACCGCTTGCCCTATTTCGGTGCCCTATCGCCGAGTGATGCTTATGCCGTTATCAAGGCGGTCCCGAACGCGCGATTAATCGACGTTCGCACCCGTCCGGAATGGGATTACGTCGGCCATGTTCCCGAAAGCTCGCTCCTGGAGTGGAATGCGTACCCCGATGGCCGGCGCAATCCGGAATTTCTTCCCGAGCTTAGAGTCAAGGCCCCCGATCCC
>VBDA01000050.1 GCA_005883655.1 Betaproteobacteria bacterium
CCGCTGCATCCGTATCGCGGCGCCGCCGACGCATCTGATTGCCGCTGCGCCACAACAGACCCCGCCTCGGCGGGGTCTGTCGTTTGTGGAACGGCCGCTCGAAGCTCGACCCACAGCCACAGTGGATAATTTGCGCACAACTCGCGCCTACGCGCAAAGATTCCAGCGTAGTGCGGAGCGATTCCTAGTGGCGCTCAGTACGGAAGCGATGCGAGGCCGCCGCAGCGCGAATATTGCTCAGCGCGCACGAGACTCCACGGCGCAGGCGGCTTCCGTCATACTGCGATTTCGCCATTTATAAGCCCATTGACGTGCTGATCATGCACCGCAACTTGTGATCGGCAAGGCGCGCAGATGATGAGTTCGCTTCAAGGCAAGACGCTGTTCATCACCGGCGCATCGCGCGGCGTTGGGCTTTCGATCGCGCTGCGCGCAGCGAGGGATGGCGCGCAGATCGTGATTGCCGCTAAGACCACCGCGCCGCATCCCAAGCTGGCGGGGACGATCTACACGGCGGCGGCGCAGATCGAGAAGGCGGGAGGCAAGGCGCTGCCGCTAGCCGTCGACATCCGCGACGAAGCCGCGGTCTCGAGGGCGGTCGAGCAAGCGGCCGCGCACTTCGGCGGCATCGACATCCTGGTCAACAATGCCAGCGCGATCAGCCTCACCGGCACGCTGGCAACTCCCATGAAGCGCTTCGACCTGATGTTCGGCGTCGACGTGCGCGGCACGTTCCTGTGCTCGCAGGCGTGCCTGCCACACCTGCTCGACGCCGCCGCTGCCGGCCGCAACCCGCACATACTGAACCTGTCGCCGCCGTTGAACCTGCGGCCGCATTGGTTCAAGGATCACGTCGCCTATACCATCGCCAAATACGGCATGAGCATGTGCGTGCTGGGGATGGCCGAGGAATTCCGCGACCGTCGCATCGCCGTCAACGCGCTTTGGCCGCGCACCGTGATCGCAACCGCGGCGCTGATGATGATCCCGGGAATGAGCGCGCGAGGAGACGGCGCCCGCACGCCGGACATCCTCGCCGATGCAGCGCACGTCATTCTGACCTCCGATGCAGGTCAGGCTACCGGCCATTTCTACATCGACGAGGAGGCACTCTCGAGCGCCGGCGTAACCGATTTCTCGCGTTACGCCGTGCAACCTGGCAGTCCGCTGATCCCCGATCTGTTTATCGATTAGGCGGGCTGCGTAGCGCCGCGCCCGTTGCGTTACCCGCCGCCGCATGACTCAGGGCGAGCGGGACCGCCATACGCTTCCTCGTTGAATTGGACTATGCTGCTCTGGCGACAACTTTGGAGGCACACTATGGTCAAGGTAGCGTTGTTCGTGCGCTTGGAAGCAAGGCCGGGGAAGGAGAAAGAGGTGGAGGCTTTTCTGCTCGGTGGCTTGCCACTCGTTATGGAGGAACCGGACACCACGGCCTGGTTCGGAATCCGCCTCGGCCCCTCTACGTTCGGCATTTTCGACGCATTTCCAAATGAGGCAGGCCGACAAGCACATCTTTCTGGCAAGGTCGCGGCCGCTCTGGTGGCAAGAGCGGGTGAGCTTTTCGTCGTGCCGCCAAGCATCGAGAAAGTTGAAGTCCTTGCATCAAAGTTACCAGGCTAGCTGCCGATGACGAAGCGAAACAACTCGACGGACGCGCTTTGGATGAGCAATTTGAAAAATATCCTTACAGTTTGCCAAGGATGATCACGGCGGGATAGCGGTAACCGCTGTACGATAGCAGTTGATGGTCGTCATGTTCACTAGGCCATTGGGAAGGATGGGCAGCCAGGGAGGGCCGCCTCGCAGACGAAGGGCAGCCCTTGGCGCTCAGCACCACACCGATCGCTGGTAGTCTGTCGCGGACAGGAAGCGCCGCGTGGCCATTGCTGTTCGAGGGCATCCTCGTTCTGGTGGCGATCGGCGCGCTACTTCCCCGGTTCGAGGCGCTTGCGGTGCAGGAAACCGGCCGCCAGGGACGATTCGCCGAAGCTATCGTCACCGTCCGCGGTCTGCCTGACCCCGTCCTGCCCAAGCTCTGTGCAAGTCTCGGGTCGTCTGCCGACGTCATGGTACGCGACCGTCTGTGTGGCAGAACCGGCGCGATTCCCGAAAGCGAGCGCATCGAGCGCGTGCCGCTCGCCCTCGCCAGCGAGATCGCTCGGACCAAGAACGAGGCGATGAGGGCATTGCTTCGAACGGCGGGCTGGCAGTGGGGCGCGTGGGCGCTCGCGGGGCTGCTGCTGCTCAACCTGAGCCGCCGGCGAGGCCTGGCAACCTTCGGCGTCGCGCTCGCGCTCACGACATGGGCCGCTGCAGCATGGATCGGGCGCGTGCCATGGCCACTCGCATCGGGACATTCGTTGGTGCTGGGTCGCGAATCGGCGCATCCGCTGGCGATGCCCGCAGACTTCGTGCTCTGGCTGCTGGGGGCGGCGATCGCGGTGCTCCTTGTCACGCCGTGGCTGCGCAAGATTCCCGCGTCCGGATCGCAGAACGTTGCGTCCGTGCTGGGTTATCCCGGTCTGGTCTTCGCGACCGGCATCGGGTGGTTGCTCCTGCTCGATCTATCGGCGAACGGACAGCCGGGCAACCGCTATCTCGCGCTCTACCACCAGGGCCATCTGTGGTTTGGCATGCTGGCGTTCAGCGTTGTTGCATTCGTGCGCCAGCCGCTGGGACGGTCGCTTTCATGGACGCTATCCCTTTTCGATGGCCTGGCGACCAGCGCTGGGAAGCGGATCGGCACTGCCGGAGGCGTGGCTCTATTGCTGGTGTCGATGCTGGCGCTGGTCGGCGCCGTCGGGTCGCTGTTACCCAACTCACCCCAGCTCACTTCCGAACTTGGCCGCCTGTGGCTCATCGTGGGCGCAGCCTGGTTCTTTTTCATGCGTGGCACGCCGTTCACCGAACGCCTCGTCCGTAGCGGCAGCTCCCTCGCCTCGCTGCTCCGGTATGTCTGGCCGTTGCTGTTCGTGGTGATTGTACTGATCGGTGCGATGTTGATCACGCACGACATGGGACCGCTGCTGATCGCGGCCTACGCCGCAGGTGCCTTTGTCGCCGCGTCGGTGGCCATGTGGTTGTACCAGCGGCTTGGCACGACTGGCTCGGCCTACGCGCTGGCGGTAGCGCTGTTCGTGGCGTGGATCATGGCGACGACTGTCGGGCTATTTCGATTCGGTTCGCTCGACGATGTCGCGGCAGCACGGCTAGAGAATCTCGCGGCGCCACTCGCGTCGGCCAACGATCAGCTCGCCCTGGTTACTTGGTTTCAGCGCGCGGCGCCTCCGGAGGGATTCGGGCCGGGAGCGGTCCCGTGGTGCGGCTTCGGGGCACCAGGCGCGTGCGCCGGAGTGCCGGCACAGATCCAGAGCGACTACACATTCACCGCGATGGTGGGCGAGTTCGGCTGGACGGCGGCGTGGGCGCTGACAATCGGTTGCGCGATTTGGCTGCACGCGCTCATTCGCAGCCATGGAAGTGCAACGCGCGGCGAGCCCCGCTTCGTCCGGATCGCCGGCCGCATGAGCAACGACCACCAGGCATTCGTGAGTTGGCTCTGCGTCGCGTGGGTGGTTCTTGCGCTTTGCCAGCTCGCGGTGACAGTCGCAGGAAATCTCGCCGTGATTCCGCTCACCGGTGTCACCTTCCCGTTCGTGAGCTTCGGCATGACATCGCTCGTGGTAAACATGGCCATGCTCGGGCTCGCCGTCAACGTCAATGTAGAACGCGAAGGCGCGCATGGCTGAGCGTGGCCGACTCACGCTGCTGCAGCTCGCCGTCGCGGCGAGCATGGGTCTCGTGCCCGTGCTTTTTGGCGTGCTGCTGATCGTTGCTTCCGCGCGGCAGGCAGACAGCGAGAAGCCCGCGCAGAACAGCGATCGCCACGTGAGCGTCCGGCATGTCGCGGCGCTCAAGACCTTCGAATACGCGATTATCCGGCGCGACCGAGTAAAAACCGGGCCGCCGTCTGCAGAGACCCTGCTCGAGCATTTTCCGCAGTGTCGTACCGAGTGGGATGGCCGCGGCGGCGTGCTAAGCCGCGTGCGACGACTGCTGACGCGCCCCTCCAATGATGGCTCGTCGGGGGCGATTCGGATGGCCGTGCAGCTCGACGAAATCGACCACGCACTGCTCGCCTTCAGCAGCGGTGACAACCGCCGCGTGAGCGACAGCGTGGGCTTGGACAGCGCTCGCTGGTTCGAAGCGGTGACGACTGCGCTGCAGACGCCGATCGAGGCGCCCGAATACCCCGGAATCCTATTTGCAGTGCAATGCACGGATATCGCCGGCGCCGTGTCGATGCTAGCGCGCTCGAATGGACGGATGCTTGCGGCGCTCGCCTGGCGCGGCACCGAAGTGGAACGAGTGATCGCGCGCTGGCGACCGGAGCAGTTCGTCGAGATCTCTTCTCGTGACGTTGCGCGTTTGAACCCTTGGGCCGGCATCCCGGGCTGCATCTACTTTGGCAAGGCCGCGAAGGACGCGGATGACGATGGCGGCGCCACCTATTTCCTCGGCGGCGCGCGCGGCCTCGACGACCGGCTGTGCCAGCGCGCCGACATGCGCGGGATCGCCGCCGACAACGGACATCCGTCGCTCGCACTTCGCCTAGCGGGCGAACCGTCCCCCGACATGTCCGTCGGCGACGAGCGCTGGAAGATACCGCCGTCGCTCGGCGTCATCCTCCAGCCGCTGGAGACGCTGCATCGCCCATCCGGATCGCTGTATCTCGCCTCTACCGCCGCAGCAATGGAACCGCAGGGACCGCGGGCGAGCGATCGTTATGGCCGGAACCGGATCGACCTGGGCGGCACGCAGGTCGACGTCGGTTTCTCCATCGACCTCACGATCGACCCGTCGGTACAGGCGCTGGCACAGCAAACAGCAGCGTGCTACACCGGGCGCGGCGATGTCTGCCGAGCGCTCGACATCCGCCGCAAGGAAGACGGGTCGCAGGCAGTCGGGCATGGACTGGTCGAGCACGCGATGGTTCGCATGGCCGCAGTGGCGATCATCGACGTCGAGAGCGGCCGCATCGAAGCGCTCGCCGGGGCGCTCTCGCCATGCACGCGCGAAGAATACGACGGCCCGGGTCGGTCCGCCCGTTGCGACAAGCGGCTTCCGTACCCGATCCGATATCGGCCCGACGCGCTCTTGAACCCGGCTGTCTTTCACGACGCAATGCCAGGCTCGACCATCAAGCCGATCATGGCCGCTGCGTTCCTGTCCGATCCGGCGGTCGGCGCGGGCTGGTTGGCCGCCGAACGCGCGGAGCTCGCCCGCGCGCCGACGGCGCTACCGTCGACCGAAAGCTTGCGAGGGCAGCTCATGCGTTCCAACTCGGCACGATTTCTCGACCGCATGTTCTGCGCCGACAAGGGCTTTGCCCCGTGCGCACGGCCGTGGGAGATCCAGGCGATGGCGCCGGTGTTCGGTTGGAACAGCGGTTGTGCCGCTCCGAGCGAGGAGTGCGGGAAGCGCGATCTGCTGTTCGGTCGCACTTTGGATGCGCTTGGCGATGACGGCTTCGCTCGACCGCCTGCGCTGGCCGTGCCTTACGGAAGACTGCTGACGGAACCGGTCGAAGGAAAACTGGGGGCACCCTTTCGGATGCGACCGGTCACGCAGCTCGACGTGGCAAGAGTCCGGCAATGCGCTGCCGGCCCGGACGGGCAGCGACTGAGCAAGGACGACTGGGTGAAATGTAAAGGGGCGGCCGTCGTCGACGTCGTGGCCGAGGGCTGGGGACAGGGCCACGCAAGGGCGAGTGCTCTCGGCACTGCGGGCATGATGGCGATGCTCGCCGCCGCCGCCAACGGCCAGACGCAGGTAAGCAAGCCGCACCTGGTGCAGGCCTTGCGCGGCGCAGGCCCTGCCGACGCGCAGACTCTGCGCTGGAGCCTCGCCAACGCAGAGCCTAATCGCATCGCGCGCGATGCGGCCGAAGTGATCATCAGCGGACTGTCGTTCAGCCATCGTGCGGGAACGGCGCGATTGGCGTGCGAGCAGGTTTTCGATGCACGCACATGCGCGCAGATGGACTGGATCGCAGGCAAGACCGGGACACCGACGTTTCCCAACGACAATCGTTCGCTTGACGACCTTGCGCGGCTTTGCGCATCGGTTGCCACCAAAGCGCGACGCGATCGCGACGCATGCGGACCGCTTCGGCCCTACAAGTGGTACGTCGCTGCGTACCGGACGAATCGCGCCGATCCACGCTGGAACAAAGTGATCGGCGTGCTGACCGAGCGCAATTGGCTGGCCGATAGCGGACGCGTTCACGGCGCCGGCGATCACGGACCCAATCCAGCGGCCGAGATCGCGATGCAGATCGCGGGGCGCCACGCAGGCGTTCTGGCGCAGAATACCGTCATGGCTCAGGGAACCAAGTGAGACCTTTGCGCAAGCACCCGCGCCCGTCGAGTCCGGCGCACGGCGCCGTCGAGGCGATCGGTGGACCGCTCGTGTGGACCTTCGATGGCCCGTTCGCGACGTGTCTCGCCGACATGGAGGACGCGTTGCGTCGCGCAATCGTCCAGGTGGGCGACGTGTCGTCGATCGCCGTGCTGATCGAAATCTCGCTACCCGGGCTCAAGCGGCGCGTCGATGCCGGCAATGCGATCCAGCCGGAGTGGGGACAATTTCTGGAGCGGATGTCGGACCGTTACGGGCTGCCGGCGCCACCGCGGGTGCGCCCCTTGGGCATCGAAGGGCCGCTCGCTACACTAGTGATCGCGTACCGCAGCTAGCGCGCGCAGCGACAAAGGATCGGGTAAGGAGCTGAATGATGAAGCTAAAGGGCTGGATGCTAAGGAAAGTGAACGGAATGGGCAACCCGGCGTCGCGCGCCGAGCCGCAATCGCACGCGGCGATGGCGGCTCACGGCGCTGGCGCGCCACAAACCCACATGCATGAGCCGAGGATGCGCGCGGTCGGGCAGCAGCGCGGCGGAGTGCCAGACGACGCCGAACACCTGGGTCCTTACAGTGCGTTGATCGGGGCGATTCGCGAGGAACTCGAGCATTTTGTGACAACCCAGCTTCGCCTGCACCTCGCAATCGCCGAGCGCGACCGCTACGTGCTCGCGTCGGTCGAGGTCGAGTGCGACGAAAGCAACGAGCATCGCGATCTGTTACGCAGGTTTATCGGTGAGTTCAAACCCGAGCAGATCAAGCACTATCTCGCGAAAGAGGTGATCGCCGGCTTGCGCAACGCGAGCGCGATCGACTTGTCGCAGTTCGCCGGGCTCAATGCGGCGCAACAAGACGATGGCACGAGCGAGGAAGAGCAACGTTATGGCGAACTCCTCGCCGAGCTGCAGCGCGGCTCGCCCCACAGCGTCGCGCGCCCGTATCGAGTGATGCTCCTCGGGCGCTGGTCACAGCTCGATGCGCCTTCGCCTGCGAGCGACCGAGGCTCGCCGCGACCGCAAAGCGTGCAGACACCGATCGTCGCGCGGACGTTCACGATCGAGATCCAGGACGCGGGCGGCGTCCGCCGCGTCGAGCTCGGATCCGTCACACAGGGCCGTCGCTATGGCGTGGGCAAGGGGGAGGACTGCGACATCGTGATCAACGGGCTCTATACGAGCCGCCGTCATTGCGAGATCTGGTTCGATAAAGGCGGCTGGTGGGTCGCCGACGCTGGATCGACCAACGGCATTCGCGTCGAGTCGGCGAGCGGCGTGATCGCACGAGGTCACCAGGGCGCGCATGGCGCGCCGCGGCTTCCGGCGATCGAGCTGCCAACCGGCGCGTGGCTGGTGCTATCCGAGCATACGCAGGGCGAGCCGCGGCAGTACCCGCGGTTATCGCTGCATCCGGCCCTTGATGTCGAAACCGGAGCGAGGCCGGCCAGCGAGGCTTCACCGCCAACGCCGGTAACCCCTATCGCGCCAACACGCCGACGCGAGAGCGCACTGACCATCACTGCCGGCATGGCATCGGGCGTTCGCACCGTCGAGATTTCTCCAGGCGCGCTTCCGTTTCATGTCGGCCGCTCGCGCAATCAGGCGCTCGTCATCGACTGGACGCACGCCGAGGTCTCGGGACGCCATTTCGAAATCGTTGCGCTGGACGACTCGGGTGCGCAGATCGTTGTTCACGGCGACAACGGCGTGACCGTCGATGGAACCTCGCACGGGCCAGGTGCGCAACTCAAATGGAAACTCGGGGAGACGCTCGTGCTCGGCGGCGGCGCCGGGCAGGCGTCTTCGTGCACGCTGACGCTATCACGCAGCCCATGACTTTCCATCGGCCACGCAAGACAGAGTCTGCACAGGCATGAACGCCGCCAGGGCAGGCGATCGCCGAGCGCCGCGGCGCGAAAGCGCCCGCAGCGACAGGTCGGGCTTCGTGCGCGAGGCGGTATTCGCGACAGGCTGGATCCGGCTCGATACGGCGGTCGCGTCTTCACGTGGAAGGTCCCACGCTGTCAACGAGGACGGGCACAGCGCACTCGGCGGAACCTCGCCGCTGTTCGTGGTTGCCGATGGCGTGAGCTCGGGCGCGATGGCCTCGTGCGCCAGCCGCGAACTGGTGTCGCGTCTTCACGAGACGCTCGAGCGTGGCCGCATCGACGCCGACGCGGTGCGAAGCGCGGTTCTCGATGCCGACCGCGAGGTACGGCGCACCATCGCGAGCCTGACCGACGCAGCCACCGGGGCGTCGCTTTCCCGGTGGCTGGTCGCTTGGGTCGGCGATTGCCGGGTCTATCGCGTGAGCGCGCTGCACGGCGGACCGGCGCAGCTTCTCACGCTCGACGACACCTATCGGCACTTGAGCGAGCAGCCGCCGTCTGGAGGGTCGCTCGATGACCCGGCGCGCATGGTCGGAAACGGCGCCGTCGACGCGCCGAATCTCCGCGACGTCGATCTCGGTCGCGACGAAATGCTTTTGTTATGCAGCGACGGTGTTCACAAGCATGCCGGACCGCACGATATCGCGCGGCTCCTCCGCGGACCGATCCCGCTGGCGGCGCGCTGCGTGCGGCTCATCGAATTCGCGCGGACGAGCGGCAGCAACGACGACGCGACGGTACTGGTCGTGCATCGCGCCGAGCGAGCACGTGCACGGCTTGCGCGTTTGGTTTCGATCGGCGCGCTGATCGCGCTTATCGCCACTGCGCTCCTTTTGCTCGCCGCTGATCGGGTGACTGCGCAGCGGCTGCCGACGGCTGTGCCCCACGCGACGGTGCAACCATGACGCCGGAGCAGATCGAACGCGGTTTCGGCCTCGGGCGGCTGAAGATGGCCACCGGCGAGCACGTCGAAGTGTTTCGCGAGGCGGTCGCTCCAGGTGAGCGCCGCCGTTATACCAAGCGCTTCCTTGCGACCAGCGACGCCGACTTCGGTCAGTGGACCGAGCGCGAATGGCGCATCCTCGCGCGGTTGATCGGACACGGGATCCGCTGCGTCCCCGATGTCGTGCAGTTCGATGGTGGGGCGATGGGTGGCACACGGCTCGTCCAGACCTACGACGCCGGCGTTACCGTCGATCAATGGGCGACGCTGTTGCCGGTTTCGCGTGACGGCGCCGTGCGCCGACACGTCTTCGAGGATTGCGCGCACTGGTGGGCTCTCGCCCATTACTGCCTTGCCGCGCTCGACGAAATTCACTCGCTGCAGCTCGTGCATCTCGACTTCAAGGGCGACAACATCTGTATTCCCTATGGGCCAGCGAGCTTCGATCCTGACGCGTCGACGCGCCTTTATCCGATTTTCCAGAGGCTCGCGTTGATCGACTTCGCGTTCTCGCTGGTGTCTCGCGAGAACCTTTCGACGCCGTTGCCGATCGGTTGGCAGAAAGATTACGACTACCAGTCGCCTCGGCTGCTCAGAGCGCTCGACGCCGGGCGCAACGGCGATCTGCAGCCGACCAAGGAGCTCGACTGGCGCTGCGATCTGTACAGCCTCGCCGCGATGCTCAAGCGCTACCTGCCGAGCGAGGATCCGGGTGGCGAAACGGGATGGACGCCGGAGCGTTTCGACGATGCGCGGACTCTCATCTTCCGCGTTCGTGAATGTCACGATCGCGATAATCCAAACTGGCGTCCGCACCAACAGTTGATGGACTTCGCCGGCGCGCGGTTAGCCAAAGTCGATCTCGCCGCCTCGCTCAACTATGGTTGGGTGCTCGCCCGTGCCGCGAGCACCGATGGTGCTGCATCGCCCATCACTCCAATGACGCGGATCGCACCGTCGATCCGGGCAGTCGAGCCAATTCGCATCGCACCGTCGATCCGGGCCGCCGAGCCGATTCGCATCGCCACCCAGATCATGGTACCGACCGCGGTTACTGCAGTGCGCGGCGGTGCACGCATTCCGGCAAGGCGGCGCAGACCATGGACAGCGACGGTGCTCGCTTCCGCGATAGTCGCGCTCGCCGCGCTCGCGGCCCCGTCGTTCATCGGCGACCCGGAGTATCCACTAGTCGACCGCGCGAGCGTAGCTTTGGACGCGATGCGCTCGATGTTCCAGGCCCCGCCCGATTCCGCCATCGCAGCGGCAGACGCACCGGCTGCGATACCGGTGCCGCCTGCCGACTCGGCGCGCCAATCGCCTTTGCCCGATTCGACGCCGACGCCCATCGCGGTGCCGGCAGTCATCGCGTCATCAGCGCCGAACGACGAGCGTGCGGAGCCTGATGCGAAACCGGCTTCTTCGATGGCCGACCAGAAGGCGCCGTCGTCCCTAGTCGCAAAGGCACGCGCGAAGCCGGGCACGCCGGTGAATCGGCTGCAGACCGTGCCGAGCCCGTCGCAGTCAACGAGCGTGACACCGCGGCC
>VBDA01000556.1 GCA_005883655.1 Betaproteobacteria bacterium
AATGGCACCGTGACGTGGCTCAGGCAGTGGCCGCACGACAATTCGGTCGCGCCAACGGTAAACAACCCATTGACTGACTTCCCGGGACTCTTCGCGGCGGGCGATGGTGGCCATCCGCACTGCGTCGTGGGTGGTAACGACGGCAACGTCTACGCGTGCGATCGGGGCGACGATCGGATCGAGGTGTTCGACAAGGCGCTCACCCACCTGGTGCGCATCATTCCGGTCGTCCCGGGCACCGGTGTGACCCTGGGCAATAACGGCGCAGTCTGTACCGCCGGGACCTCCCCCCCATGCGCGCCAGGGCTCGGGACGGCGGGCTCGGCGTGGGATCTGCGCTTCACCAACGATGCGGTCCAGACGTACTTCTTCGAGATCGATGGTGGCAACGAGATCATGCACACCATGGAACGGGCGAGCGGTGCGATCGTCGCCAACCTGGGCGAACCGGGGCATGATGGCGGTGCGCAGTTCACGTTCCTGCACAGCAACACGGTCGACTCGAAGGGTAACGTCTACACCGGCGAGACGATCAACGGACGCCGCATCCAGAAGTTCCTGCATGTCGAGTGCAACAACGGCAACGGTCAGGGCAACGGTAACGGCAACTGCGACTGAAGCTTGATCAAACGCGGCCGGGGACGCAACGTTCCCGGCCCCTTTTCTTTACCACACCTAATTCCGGCGCGCCTGAACTGTCAGGCCTGCGTTGCGAAGACACGTTCACCAATCCTGCCGACGCTCCGATAGGAAGAGGCCGCGCATGATGCATCGCTTGCAGCTGCTCGTGTTCTCCATCGTCGCATTGTGTGTCGCGGTGTACGTACCACCTGCGAGTGCGCACGAGTTCAAGCTCGACGCAGTGATCAACGCGTTCGTCACCATGGAGCCTGGCGAGGCGCATCTGGTTGTTCGCGTCCCGGTCTACCTTTTCAAGTCGGCGAAGTTCCCGAACAACGGAACCGAGATCGAGATCGCGCAGTCAGGGCCCGCCCTCGAGCGCGCGCTGGCCGCATTCCAGCAGGACATCGTTCTATTCGAGGACGGCCGCAGGCTCACCGCATCGAAGGCAAGCGGTCGGCTGTCGCTGCCGTCGGACAAATCATTTGACAGCTACAACGATGCGCTTCGGCACGTTGCCGAGCCCGTCGCGCCCGACACGCAGATCTACGTCGATCAGGGCTATGTCGACGCCCATCTCATCTATCCGCTACGGTCAGCGAATCCGGAAATGTCGATCCGGACAACCGCTGCACCCGAGTTCGGCGACGCGCTCAAGCTCACGGTTCGCTACAAGCCGCTCGACGGCGACGGCCGGACGCTGATCATGACGGCGCGTAGCGGCATTGTTGCGCTCAATCCGACGTGGTGGCGCGCCGCAAGCGGTTTCGTCGGCCTCGGCATGGAGCATATTCTGACCGGCTTCGACCATCTGCTTTTTCTCCTGTGTCTGATCATTCCCCTGAAGGGCTGGCGGCAGATCCTGGCGATCGTCACGACGTTTACCGTGGCGCACTCCTTCACGCTGATTGGCTCGGCCTTTCACCTGGCTCCCGGAGGCGCGTGGTTTCCGCCGTTCGTGGAAATGACCATCGCCGCGTCGATCGTGTACATGGCGCTCGAGAACATCATGGGCATCAACCTAGCTCGTCGCATGCTCATCACTGGCTTGTTCGGCCTTGTGCACGGATTCGGATTTTCGTACGGTCTGCAGGAAAACCTGCAGTTTGCCGGTACGCACCTGCTGGTCTCGCTGTTCGCATTCAACATCGGGATCGAGATCGGTCAGCTCATGGTCCTTGCGCTTATGCTGCCGGCTCTCCTGGTGGTCCGGCGCTACGTGCTGCCCGGCCGGGTCGGCATGATCATCCTGTCGGCCCTCGTTGCGCAAACGGGATGGCAGTGGATGACCGAGCGAGGGAGTGCCCTCCTCAACGCGCCATGGCCGCGCCTGAGCGTGGCGGGGCTCGCTACGCTCGCCTTCTGGATCGCCGGACTCCTGTTGGCAGGGGCCGGCTTGCGATTCATCGCGAAACGGTTGCGCTTCGACGCGGCTCCCATAGCGGCGTCGCTGCAAAGAGGCACGGCGGACTGATTGGTCGCGACCTACCGCGACTCGCTTCGATCCGCGCCGGGGTTACGCTTGCGGCTCCATTTCTGGGTCACCTCCTGTCGGTGGAGCGTCGCCGATTGCGGCGTCCTCAGGCTAGCGTACAACAACTTCCGCAACGCTCGTTTGCTTCTTGAAGTGTGTTGCGAACACAAGGTGACCTACGCCAGTGCACTCGGAGAGTCAAGGAATGTCCCGTGACCCCCTATCCCCATTACCACTCGGCCGTCTGCTTAGGGTGGCGGCAGCCGTTCAGGGCATCGAAAAAACCTCAATCCAGTGCCCATCTTTGCCCGATTCGGGGAACGAGATCCTGCACATCATGGACCGCGTGCTGGGCTCGATCCTATCGATCTCCACCGCGCGCTGATAATGCGCGATCGCCTCGTCGAGTTGCCGTGGCGGGCGAGGAGCAAGCCGACATTGTTGTGTGCCTCGGCGTACGAGGGCTGGAGTTCGAGCGCCTTGCGATACTGCTCGAGCGCCTCATCGATGCGTCCGCGGCTTGCAAGTACCAGGCCTACGACCTGTCAATCGTTGCGAATATTCGCTTCCTTCATCACCCGCGCGTATTTGGCGAGTTGCGCACGCGTCGCGCTCCCGAGCTCCTCCGGCGACGAGCCGCGTATGGTCAGCCCCTGCGCATTCAGGCGCTCGCGAACGTCGGGATCGGCAAGAGCCTTGAGCACTTCCGCGTTGAGGCGCGCGATGATCGGCTTCGGCGTGCGGGCAGGCGCCATCAGCGCGAACCAGGAATTGAATTCGAAGCCCGGCAAGCCCGACTCCGATATCGTCGGCACGTCGGGAAACTGTGGCAGGCGGTTGCGCGTGGTCACCGCCAGCAATCGCAGCTTGCCACCACGCACCAGCGAAGTAACGGTTGCCAGCCCCTGAAATGCGACCGAGACTTGGCCCGACGCAACATCGAGCGCGGCCTGGGTCGCTCCACGATACGGCACATGCGTCAATGAAACGCCGGCGGCCGCCGAGAACACTTCCATCGCCACGTGCTGCGGGCTGCCGTTGCCGCCCGAGCCATAGTTGATCTTGCCTGGATTCGCCTTGGCCGCGGCAATCAGGTCGGCGGCGGTCCGGTACGGCGAATCGTTGTTCACCACCAGGCCCCATTCGACGGTCGCGACCAGCGATATGGGTTCGAAGTCGCGAAGAATATCCCACGACATGGTGGTGTAGAGATTCGGCAGCATGGTCATGATGCTGTCGTTGAACCCGCCCAGAACGTAGCCGTCCGCGGGGGCCTTGGCCACGCGATCGGTGCCGATCAATCCCGCCGCGCCCGGCTGGTTTTCGATGACGATCGCCTGTCCCATGTTCTCCGACATGCGCTGGGCGAGAATCCGCGCCGCATTGTCGACGGCGCTTGCTGCAGCAAGGGGGACGATGATCTGGATCGGGCGGTTTGGGTATGCGGACTGCGCCGCTGCCGTGGAAAATCCGGCTGCCAGCGCTGCGGCGAGAAGCATGTGGAAAGCGGGGTCACGCCTAGACAACATCATCCCTCCGTACCAACAAAGTGTCGTAGCCCGGACTTGATGTGACAGCAAGTGTCAGATTGTGAATGTCTCTACCGGTCATGAGCGGACGTTTGGGTTGCGGGCGCGACTCCCGGGGAGAAGAGATTGTCCCACGCGTTTGCTGCCTCTGGCCGGAGGTACTGCCGGGTGCATTCGCGGGTTTGGCCCCTTAGTTTCATGTTGTAGGCTACTACAATAGCGCTGCAAATCGCCCTTAACTGTCAGTCTTTACAATATTTTACTAAAAGCCTTGGACGCGGAATCATTCGAGCCTACGATGCAGTGACAGGCTGTAGCGTACTGAGGCGTTTCAAGGTGGGGACGGCTCCGTATCCCGATCGTATTGCCGATCTGCTCCACCCAAGGTTAAAGAAAAATGGCCCTGTCCACGCTTGAGCTTTTGCCGGTCGCGCAACCGGCACCGGTCGGCGGAGAAACCAGCTTAGCGGCGCCCGACAAGACGGCGTATCCGGATCTCTTCAGCGGAGCCGAGGCACTCGTCGAAGCGTATCGCCTGCATGGCTACTGTCAGGCGTCGATCAATCCACTCGATCGCTCGCCGCACGAATCCCCGCTCGTCGCCGAGCTCGATCCCGGCGCGTATGGG
>VBDA01000051.1 GCA_005883655.1 Betaproteobacteria bacterium
CGCGCCCGAGCGCGTCGTCGTAGAAAGCCTGCGCGGCGGAGGTTTCACTCGTCACCAGGCGAGGGATCAACAATTCGGACGGCAACGCGGCCGTCATGGCCTCGAAGCGTGTGGCGGCGGGCGTGGACACGAGATCGGACTCGTCGCGGCGCAGGCAGTCGAAGAAAAATACCGACAGCGGCATGGTCGCGCGCATGACTTCGATGTCGAGCATGCGTCCGAACCGGCGCATCGTATCCTGAAACGCGTAGGGCGCGCCGTTGGGTTTGAGCGCGATGGCTTCGCCGTCGAGAATCAGTGATTGTGCCTGCGCACGCAGGACGGCGGACACGATCTCGGGCGCGGCGGCCGTGACGTCGTTGCCGGTGCGCGTATAGACCCGCACGTCGTCGCCGCTCTTGTGCACTTGCACGCGCGCGCCGTCGAGCTTCCACTCGAGCGCAGCCATGGGAATGCGCGCCATCGCGTCCGTGATGTCGTCCGCAGGCTGCGCCAGCATCGGCGCCAGCGGTTGGAAGAGCGCGATGGCGAAGCGGCTCAGGCCGGCGGCGCCCTCGGCGAGCGCGAGCGATGCGACGCTGGCGATGCCTCCCGCGATCATCGCCGCCCGGCGCACGTTTGCGGCGGGTAAGTCGGCGGCCGCTGCGACGGCTTCGATCATGAGGCCTTCGAGCGCACCCTGGCGCAATTCGCCGAGCAGCAGTCGGGCGAGGAATTCCTGCTCGCGTGTCGTGGCCCTCGCGAAGAGCGCGGATAAGAGGCGGGTCCGGTCTGCGATCGAGCCGCGGCCGCTGGCCCCTGCGATCTGATCCAGCGTCGCATCGACCTCTGCCAGGGTCAGCTCGGAGACTTCGACGTTCGCAGCGGGTTGCGCGTCGCGGATCAAGGCGTAGCCGATGCCGCTTCGCCCCTGGCGGGTTGCGCCGGCGAGATACGAGACACCTATGTCGATTTCCTCGGGTGAGAGCCTGCGCAAGAAGTCCGCCAGACGGGCGATCTTCGTGCGCCGGCCGGCGTGCTCGCCGACACGTTGCGAGGTATCGACGAGATCTGCGAGTAGCGTGGGGCCGGTCATGAAAATGGATCAGGTCAACATTCTTGAAATCCTAACCGATATCGACGATCTGTTGCACGATGCGAATTGGGATACGCTTAAACTTGTGAAGTTCACGACTGTCCCAGAATGATCGGCCCAACCGGAGTCCTCTGATGAGCGAGACGACGCCTGCAGCACCGAAAGTCACGATCACCAGGAACGGGCCTTACATGGTCTCGGGGAATCTACCGCTTGGCGAGGAGATTATCGGCGCCAACAGCGCCGGCGAGTCGGTGAAGTGGGAGCATGGGCAGAAGCATACGCACGAGGCGCAGTACGCGCTTTGCCGCTGCGGCCACAGCTCGCACAAGCCGTTCTGCGACAACACCCACAAGAGGATTGGATTTGACGGTACCGAAACCGCGAATCGCGCGCCTTATCGCGAGCAGGCGAAGCTCATGAAGGGACCGACGATGTCGTTGACGGACGTCGAGAGCCTGTGCGCGTCCGCGCGCTTCTGCGATCCCAACGGTTCGGTGTGGAACCTCGTGAACGAAACGAACAATGGCGCGGCGCGCTCGCATTTCGAGCGTCAAACCTGCGACTGTCCCTCGGGCCGGTTGGTGGCATGGGACAACGCCACCGGCAAGCCATTGGAGCCGGCGTACCCGCCCTCAATCGGACTCGTGGAAGACCCGGTCAATGTATGCCTGGGACCGATATGGCTGCGTGGCGGGGTGCAGGTCGTCGGCGCCGACGGCTTCGAATATGAAGTGCGCAACCGCGTGACGCTGTGCCGCTGCGGGGCGTCGAAGAACAAGCCATTCTGCGATGGCATGCATGTTTCGATTGGTTTCAACAACGATACGTGAGTCCGCGGCATTGAAGCGCGTTCGCGCAGAAGTCAGCCGACGGTCACCGATCGATCGCTAGCACCCGGCGACGCACTTCCCCGCGCCGTCGAATTCCATCGTCTTGCCGCTTAGCGCCGGATAGACTGGCCGTCCCTTGACCAGGGCAATGAACGCGGCGGTGCGCGAGGTGGGGCGCACCTTGCCGCCAGTGGTCGCGCCTTCGTTGACGTGCGTAATAATCACCGCCGCGGGTTGCACCAGCGTGTTGACCGCATAGGCGGCACCCTCCGGCGTGAGGGCGCTCTGCCCAAAATTGAGCTCCATCAGGTTCACCTTGTAGAAATCGCGCTCGACGGTTTGCATCTCGGCGTGGAGTCCCGTGTCGCCGCTCAGATATACGGTGAGGCCATTGGTGAAGCGGATGACGTAGCCGCCGGGCGGACCGAGCGTGAGGCTCACATTGTCGGGTTCCAGATTCTTGCGCTCTGCATCGCCAAGCAAGGCGATCGGCACGGTGCTGTCGTGCGCGGCGGGGACAAGCGTGATCTCGACGGCCTTGGAGGTGGCCGAAGCCTTGAACGTGCGCGTGCCGCCCGTCTGGACGGTGGCGAGGCAGGGCGCGGCCAAAGGCGCCACGACATCAGCGCCAGTCTGCGGGGAGCACGCCGTCGTCGGCTTGCCGCGAATCGACTCGACCTTGCGACCGATGAAGTTCGCCAGCGGCACGACCATGATCACCGCCGCATTCTTCGCGGCGACGATCTCGGCGGTCGTGGAATTCGGCGCCGCCGACACGACTTGCGGGTTGTCGCAGGTGCCTGCGTCAAGCGCCTTCATCTTCAGGTCGCCGATGTGGTCACCGTGCGCGTGGCTGAGGAGGACGACGTCGATGTTTCCGAGGCGCGGATCGTCCGCGCCCATCACTGATTGTCCGGCGTCGTAGAGGATGCGCAAGCCGGTCGGGTCTTCGAAGATCGTCGCCCGATCGCGCATGCAGAGCTCGCCGGCATGGGAGCCGAGCGGGGTGACTTTTACGGCTTGTGCCCAGGCGGCGGAGCTGGTTGCCACCGCCAACAGAAGAATCGAATGAACGATGTGGTCTCTCAAGATTTCCTCCTTATGTTGATTGCGTATCCAGGTCTTGCTGAGTTGGGCGGGTGAGGAAACCATGGTCTGTCGGCGATAAAAAGCCATGGTGCGAATGCCGAGAGCCTAAACCAAGGAAGCCCCGAATGGAACCACAAAGGCTCGACTCCGGTAAGATGGCGTGCTCGAGCGGCACTGCAACTTGAACCGCACGCCCGACAATCGGGTCTTACTGGTTTGCCTGCAACAATGGCCA
Source organism: Betaproteobacteria bacterium (assembly GCA_005883655.1). GTDB lineage: Bacteria > Pseudomonadota > Gammaproteobacteria > Burkholderiales > Casimicrobiaceae > PALSA-1003. Next base: position 3,233 of record VBDA01000051.1, read on the forward strand.
CTTCCAAAAACACTACGCTGACGGATCGCCAATTCGCCCGGATCGCGCGCGCGTTGGCCGAACCGCGTCGCTATCGGATTCTCAGGCAGATCGGCGCCAGCGATGAGCCGCTGCCATGCAGCGCGCTGCACAAGGCCCACGACGTGAGTGCCGCGACGCTCTCCCACCACATCAAGGAGCTGGAGACGGCCGGGCTGCTGGAGATCATGCGCGACGGGAAGTGCATGAACATGGCCCTGCGCCGGGACGTCCTGCGCACCTATCTCGACCGCCTCTCCAAGATATAAGGTTATGACGAAGGAGCCCTTGACGGCATGCATTGTCAGTTAGATACTTGTCTAAGCGTCAAATTGATGACGTATCGACAGGAGCACTGAAATGAGCGAACTCAAGGGCAAAGTAGCGATCGTAACCGGCGCGTCGAAGGGCATTGGCGCGGGAATCGCCAAAGGCATGGCCGAGGCGGGCGCTGCGGTAGTAGTGAACTACGCCTCCAGCAAGGAGGGCGCGGACCGGGTGGTTTCGGAGATTACCGGTAAAGGCGGAAAGGCGGTCGCGATTCAGGGCGACGTATCGAAGGTCGCCGATGTGAAGCGCCTGTTCGCGGAAGCAAAGCGGGCCTTCGGCGCGCCAGACGTGCTGGTCAACAACGCCGGCATCTTCGCCTTCGACCCGCTCGAGGCGGTCACCGAAGACGAATTCCACCGCGAGTTCAACACCAACGTCCTGGGTCCGATCCTGACGATTCAGGAAGCGTTGAAACACTTCGGGCCTGAAGGCGGAAGCGTGATCAACATCAGCTCGGTCGTGAGCACCGCCGCCGTTCCCAACTCCGTGGTCTATTCCGCGACCAAAGGCGCGGTGGACTCGATCGCGCGTGTGCTGGGTACCGAGCTGGCGGCGCGCAAGATACGTGTCAACACGATCGCGCCGGGCGGAGTGGAAACCGAAGGCAGTCACAGCCTCGGCATGATCGGCAGCGACTTCGAAAAGCAGATCGTGGCGGATACACCGATGGGCCGTCTGGGTCAGCCGGAGGACATTGCGCGCGTCGCCGTGTTCCTGGCTTCCGACAATGCGCGATGGCTGACCGGGGAAAGAATTGCGGCGTCGGGAGGGTTGCGGTAAGGGCCAGCCGGCGAGCTACTTGCAGCTTGCACCCTTGCCTGATTGAATGGCGCTCCGCGCCGCATCGGACTTGGCAAACCTCAGTGCGTTCCACTTGAAGAAGCTGTCGACAAGGTCGGTGCGCGCGCAGTGCGCAAGGAGCAGCGCGATGATTTCAACATGGTCCTTCTGCGCCGCCTTCATCAGCGGTGTTTCGTCGTGCCGACCGCCCAGATCGGAGTCTGCATTGGCATCGAGCAGCGCCCGCACGACTGCGGTGTGACCTTCCGCCGCGGCAACTCCCAGGGGCGTTCCGTTGCGACCACGCTCATTGATATCGGCGCCACCCTTGACGAGTGCCGGAATCAGCACCGGCATGTCACGGTGTGATGCCAGCATCAGCGCGCTGTTGCCTTCGTTGTTCACGATGCTGGCGTCGGCGCCCGCCTGCAGCAGAAGCTGGGCCACAGGAACCGCCACGGCGGGATCGGCGTACATGACCTGGATCAGCGGCGTCCAATCGTCGTCGGCTCTGATGTTGACGTCGGCCTTGGCAGCGATCAGCCGCTTGGTGACGTTGACCTGATTTTTGCCCGTCCAGGCGACATGACGCAGCGCAGTCATGCCATCTTCATCCTGCGCGTTGGGATCGGCGCCCGCCTTGAGCACCACATCCATCATCGCGATCTTGCCTTCGGTCGCGGCGCTGAAGAGCAAGGTCCGGCCTTGTGAATTCTTGCCGGGCCTCTTCACATCGACGCCTTGTGCGATCAGCGCGCTGAGCCCCTTGACGTCGTCGGTGTAACCGATCAGATCCTCGGCCTTGGAATACAGGACTTCACGATCGGCGGCCGCGACGGGTGTCGGGATGAAGATGAGGAGCGCGAGGCAGCGCGGGGCGACGATGCCGATCGACCACTGCAGGCGCGACTTCGACTTTGAACGAGCGTTCATCCGATGCGATTGCATACCACCTCCCTCGGGCAAGCCTGTGGTCGCCTCGTCGCAGCCGCGAAGGCCGCACCACCCTCTCGACCGCGGCGCAAGACGATAGCATGTGGTTTGTATATGCGGCTTCCGTGGCGCACGCTCACGCACCGCGGCTCGCCGAATTTCCGTAGCCGCCGAGGATGGCGATTCGATGAGGCACCAGGCAATCCAAGGATGCCTGTTCCTACTCGGATCGTCGACCGCTGTTACCATTCTGCGACAACCAAACGTGCCCTTGACCGAAGGGGCGAGAGTGAGTCACCCACCTCGCCGAAGCGATCGGCGAAATTGAAACCAATTCCAACGCGACAACTACATCACGCGCTCTACCTCACCAAGGCATCCCATTCAAATCCGGCGCATGCGCCGATTGCTCGGGTAATCCGCCCGACATATGGATCAATGCCGAGACTAATAATCCCGCGCACCCGCCTCCGATAAATGCTGCCAGTACCCACCAAAAAGAAACCATCGGGTTACCCCTTCGTGCTTAACCACGTGGTTACCGGGAAAATCGCGCCCCGGTTGCGCTGCCCGATCCGCATACGCGCACGGATCGAATTCGTTATTGTTGAAATTCTGTCTCTCGCTGCTTAGAAAAAAGGCCCGGCGTCGGCCAGACCTTTCTATCGCGGAACGTTGCATCAGCCGCATCATTTTGGCCCCTAATCCCAGCTCAGCGCGCCGCCGGTCTGATACTCGATCACCCGCGTCTCTCAAGGCGCTTTTGGCGTCGGCCGCTCGCGTTCGCTCGCTTAACATTTGCTTTGCTCATGTTGGCCTCCTCCAGAAGCACCTTTTCGAAATAAGCACTTCGCTCAATCCCACGAGAGTGCGCCACCCGTTTGATACTCGATGACGCGGGTTTCGAAAAAGTTCTTCTCCTTCTTGAGGTCGATCATCTCCGCCATCCAAGGGAACGGGTTGTCGGCCTTGTCGAACAGCGGGTCGACGCCGATCTGCTGACAACGGCGGTTGGCGATGAAGCGCAGGTACTCCTTGAACATGGTCGCGTTCAATCCCAGCACGCCGCGCGGCATGGTGTCCTCGGCGTAGGCGTACTCGAGGTCGACGCCTTTTTTCATCAGGGCGCGAATTTCCTCGCGGAATTCCGGCGTCCACAGGTGCGGATTTTCCATCTTGATGGTGTTGACGAGGTCGATGCCGAAATTGCAGTG
>VBDA01000052.1 GCA_005883655.1 Betaproteobacteria bacterium
CAAGGGGAGATCGACCCCGCGGATCGTCACAATGCGCTGATTCAGGACATCAACCTAGCGCCACGGAACGCAAACGGCAGGGTGACTTACATAGCGACGTTTACCCTGATCAAGCCGATCGACCTTTCGAAGGGGAACGGCATCTTGTTCTACAACGTCGTGAACCGGGGTAGTCGCGGCACTCCGTACAACATCGGCGGTGATCCTGGTGATGGATTCATGCAGAACCGCGGTTTCACGCTATTGTGGAGCGGCTGGCAGGGCGATGTCGCGCCGGCAGCGAATAACGGCAACGAAACCGTGCAGGTCCCCGTCGCCAAGAACGCCGATGGCTCGCCGGTCACGGGCCCGGTTATTTTCCGCTTCTGGAACGAGCCCGCGGGCACGAAGACGATCGCGCTGACGTCGACTCCGCCCGGCGCCTTCACCAACGATGTCTACCAGCCGCTCACGCTCGACACGACGCAGGCGCAGCTCGAGACACACACGCACGAGACACCCAACGGAGTCGACGGCACGATCACACAGATCCCGAGCACGGACTGGGCATGGGCGGATTGCCGTACTGTTCCGTTCCCCGGCACGCCGGATCCGACACGCTTGTGCCTAAGGAATGGCACCGATCCTGCGCTCCTGTACCAGCTCGTGTACACCGGCAAGGATCCGCTGGTCCTCGGAGTGGGCCTCGCCGCGCAGCGCGACGTCATTTCCTTCTTCCGCTACGAAGCGGCGGACGCGTTCGGCACCGCGAATCCCCTCGCGGGGGGTACCTCGCACGTGCTCGCCGAAGGCACCTCGCAGGCCGGCAACGAGCTCAAGACGTTTGTGCACCTGGGCTTCAACGAGGACGAGTCGGGACGCACGGTTATGGAGGGCATGAACGACTACATCGCCGCGCGGCAGACGCCGACCAATTTCCGCTTCGCGTTCCCTGGCGGAGCCGGAACGCTGACGGAGCCGGGCAGCGAACCCGTCCTCTGGTGGGAGGATTACACCGACGTGCAGCGCAGCCGCCCCACGGCCGGCATGCTCGACCGCTGTCGTGCGACGAACACCTGCCCGAAGATCATGGAGACCTTCGGCGCGACCGAGTTCTGGGACCTTCGCATGTCGCCGGGCCTGATCGGAACGCGTGCCGACCTGGATATCCCGCTGCCTTCCAACGTACGTCGCTATTACTTCCCCGGCACCACACATGGTGGTGGCGGCGGCGGTTTTAACCTAAACCAGAACACCGCGGGCGGCTGCGTGCTGCAGTCGAATCCTAATCCCGAAATCGACCAGCAGCGCGCACTCTTCGTCGCGCTCACCGATTGGGTCGTGCGCGGCATCGATATGCCCCCGAGCGCGTATCCCACGCTCGCCGCAGGCACTCTGGTGCCGGCGAATAAGGCCGCGATGGAATTCCCGAACATTCCCGCGATTCCCAACGACGCGCCGAACGGCATCGTGAACTCGGTCAACGACTACGACTTCGGCTCCACGTTCATCTACAACGACATGTCCGGCGTGATCTCACGCGAGCCTCCCGTCGTCAAGCAGGTGATCCCGACGTATGTCGTCAAGACGAACCGCGACGGCAATGAGGTCGCGGGCGTTCCGTCGATCCTGCACCAGCTTCCGCTCGGAACATATCTCGGCTGGAACGTGACCGGGTCGGGCTTCTTCAAAAACCAGATCTGCGCATTCACTGGCGGCTACGTGCCGTTCGCGCAGACGCTTGCGCAGCGGCTTGCGAGTGGTGATCCGCGGCCGTCGATCCAGGAGCGCTACACGACGGTCGGCAACTACTACTTCGCGGCGAGCGTGATCGCGAAACGACTCGTCGCGCAACGTTTCCTTCTCGTGGAGGATGCGCAGCGCATTACGAGCCAAGCGCTCCAGCAGCTCACTGCAAGCGGGCTGTTGCCTCTGAGATAGCGACGAGCGCAAAATGGGGTGTCGCGCACTGCAACGACGCCTTGCGCGGCACCGAGTTGTACGCAAGAGTCTCATTCGAGATGGCCGTCGAAATCTTGGAGCGATCATGGCAATGTTGAGTCGCGCGCTCTCCGCGCTCTTGCTGGCGGTGCTTGCGTTTGGCGCAACGGCAGAAGTGGGCGAAATCAACGTCGCGCAGCAGTACGGCGTCAGCTTTCTTCCGCTGATGGTCATGGAGCGAGACAAGCTGGTCGAGAAACACGCTAAGGCGGAAGGGATAGGCGACGTCAAGGTGAACTGGGTCAAAGTCGCAGGTCCGAGCGTGATGAACGACGGCGTCATCAGCGGAGCGATCCAGTTCATCGCCGTCGGCGCGCCCTCGTTGATCACCTTGTGGGACAAGACCCGGAGCAACGTTCAGGTCAAGGGCGTGTCGGCAATGACGACCTATCCCCTGTATCTCAACGTGCGCAATCCGAGCGTGAAATCGATCCGCGACTTCAGCGACAAGGACAAGATCGCGGTGCCGTCGATCAAAGTCTCGACTCAGGCCATCATGCTGCAGATGGCGGCGGCGAAGGAATTTGGCGATGCCAATTATGCACGACTGGACCCGTGGACCGTAGGTCTGTCGCACCCCGACGGTCTGCTCGCGATCACCAACAATAGCGGCGGAGTCGACGCGCATTTCACCTCGTCACCCTTCCACGAACAGGAAATGAAAATCCCAGGTATGCGCACCCTGACTACAAACTATGAAATTCTCGGTGGGCCGGCGACTGCCGTTGTCATTGCCGCATCGACCAAGTATCGCGATGCCAACCCGAAGTCCTACAGGGCCTTTTATGACGCGCTGAAGGAGGCCATCGACAGCATCAACAAGGACAAGCGCGCGGCGGCCAAGATCTATCTGGAACAGGCCAAGGACAGCAAGAACACCGTCGACGACATCTACGGCATGATCAGCGCCGCTGACTACGCGTATACGCTGACGCCGCAAAAAGTCGGAAAGACGGCGGAGTTCATGTACAAGATTGGGTCCATCAAGACCAAGCCCGGCTCCTGGAAGGATTTCTTCTTTCCCGAAGTGCAGAATCTTCCTGGCGACTGAAGCGGCTCACGTCGACATGGCGAAACCGCTGCGGATCGGTTGCGGTGCCGGATTCTCGGGCGACCGGCTCGAGCCCGCGGTCGTTCTCGCCGAACGAGGCGGGATCGACTACCTGGTCCTCGAGTGCCTGGCTGAGCGCACGATCGCGCTGGCGCAGCTACGCAAGCGCAGGGATCCTGCGCGGGGGTACGATCCGATGCTCGAACGACGTATCGAGCGCCTGCTGCCGGCGCTTCAGGCGCATCGGTTCAGGCTGGTCACCAACATGGGCGCCGCCAACCCGCTGGCCGCGGCCGACGCCATCATTGGCATTGCGCGCCGTCATGGCATTTCGATTCGCGTGGCGGCGATCACCGGCGACGATGTGCTCGCCGAAATCGAGCCGGCTGCGCGAACGCTCGAGACACACACGCCGCTCGCGGAATTCGGCGAGCTCGTTTCCGCAAATGCGTATCTGGGGGTTGCAGCATTGTTACCCGCGCTCGAAAGCGGAGCCGATGTCATCATTACCGGGCGCGTTGCCGATCCCTCCTTGTTCGTCGCGCCCATGGCGTATCGCTACGGATGGGCGCTCGACGACTTCGACCGGCTGGCGCGAGGAACCTCGGTCGGCCACTTGCTCGAGTGTGCCGGCCAACTCTGCGGCGGCTACTACGCTGAACCCGGACCCAAGGAGGTACCGGACATGGCGAACCTCGGGTTCCCCTACGCCGACGTCGACCCGGAGGGCGACGCGACCTTCGGCAAGGTCGAAGGCACCGGTGGGCGTATCACGCTGGCGAACGCAAAGGAACAGCTACTCTACGAGGTTACCGATCCGTTCGGTTACGTTACGCCGGATGTCATCGCCGATTTCTCCAAGGTTACGCTGCGCGAAACCGGTTCGAACCGCGTCGCGGTGAGCGGGGCGCATGGCAGGGCGCGCCCGCGCGAGCTCAAGGTCAGCGTGGGCTATCTTGCGGGATATGTGGGCGAGGGCGAAATCGCATACGCCGGCGCCAACGCCGTCGCGCGAGCCCGACTCGCGGGCGAGATCATTCGCGAGCGTATTGGCCGCCAGTTCCCCGACATGCGCGTCGATCTGATCGGCGCAACGTCGATGCACGGCAGATCGTTCGACCATGCTGCGCATCCTTACGAAGTCCGTTTGCGGGTCGCGGCCCGCGCAAAGTCGGCCGAGCTAGCGATGATAGTCGGCGAGGAGGTCGAGGCGCTCTACACCAACGGTCCCGCGGGCGGCGGCGGCAGCCGCAAGTATGTACACGAGCAGATCGGAATCGTCTCGACGCTGGTCGACCGCGAGCAGGTTACGGCCAAAGTCACCATCAAGGAGTATGCAGCCAATGCCAAAGCTGCATGAGCTGGCGCATTGCCGCGCCGGCGACAAGGGAAACACGTCGATCCTGTCACTGATCGCGTATCGGGCCGAGGACTATCCCTTGCTGGCGGCCCAAGTGACGATCGACGCCGTGGCGAGGCATCTTCGCGGAATCGTGGAAGGCGACATCCGTCGCTTTGAGCTGCCCGCGCTGTGGGCGCTCCAATTCGTGTGCGCGCGGTCGCTCAGCGGTGGCGTCACCACTTCGCTTGCGCTCGACGCTCACGGAAAATCGCTAAGTTACGCGCTTTTGGAGATGGAGATACCGGTTTCCTAGTGTGCTAGCGCGGGAGCAAGGTGCCGAGCTCACGCGCGGCGTGGAGCAGCGCCGGCAGGAATTTGGATTCCATTTCGGCGACCGACACCCGCGCCGACTGGGTGCCGACGTTGATGGAGGCAACGACCTTGCCGGACGGATCGGTCACCGGCACCGCGATCGAGCGCAAGCCGATTTCCAGTTCCTGATCAACCAGTGAAAACCCATCGCGGCGAACCTGGTCGAGCGCGCGCTTGAGCTCGGGCGCCGATACGATGGTACGGTTGGTGAGCCGCGTGAGCTTCACCCTCGAAAGATAAGCGTCGAGCTCGGGCCCCGAGAGCGACGCCAGCAGCACGCGCCCCATCGATGAGCAATACGCCGGCAGGCGGCTGCCGAGCCCGAGGTCGATCGACATCAAGCGGGTCGTTGTCGTCGAGCGGGCGATATAGAGGATTTCATCGCTTTCCAGGACCGCCATCGAGCTCGACTCGTGCAGGGCATCGCTGATGTGATCGAGGAGCGGCTGCACCATCGTCGCCAACGGAGTCGACGAAAGATAGGCGTGGCCGAGCGCCAGTATTCCGGGCCGCAACGAGTAGCCGCGCGCCTCGTCGGCGATCACGTAGCCGAGTTTAGCCAGCGTGTAGAGGCAGCGCCGCACGGCCGCGCGCGGTATGCCCGTGCGATGGCTCAGTTGCGCGATGGTGAGGTGCCGGCGCTGCTGCGTGATGGCGCGGATGACCGCTAGCCCGCGGGCGAGCGAGGTCATGAAATTCGGATCGCCGGTCAAGCCGTCGATCTCCGACGCCGGCGTGACGAGCCGTGGTTTCGGCGCGACAATGTCCGCATCCTTCTTGACCGGCGCTACGCTCGTTATGCGCTTTCCCGGTGGTGACGGGTCTTTTGGCGCTCGCGTCGTTGAGGATGGCATAAGGCGTGTCCGGTGCGGCCGAAGTGCCAATCTTATCTAGGGTTCGATAAACGCACAATATTTCGATAACCGCCCGTTGACGACCGCATCCCGAACAGCCGATAATCGCACAAAAGGTCGCCCTGATGCCCGTGACGGAGGAGAAATGATCGACAAGACCGTTGCTTCGCCGAGCGCCGCTGTCGCAGATATTGCCGACGGAGCGACGGTCATGATCGGCGGCTTTGGCACCGCCGGCATGCCCTCCGAGCTCATCGATGCTCTCATCCGGAATGGGGCACGCGATCTCACCATCGTGAACAACAATGCTGGCAACGCGGACGTCGGCCTCGCGGCGCTCCTGAAAGCCAAACGGGTGCGCAAAATCATCTGCTCTTTTCCGCGGCAGACCGATTCGTATGTCTTCGACGCGCTCTATCATGCGGGCGAGATCGAGCTCGAGCTTGTGCCGCAGGGCAACCTCGCCGAGCGCATACGCGCGGCCGGAGCCGGAATCGGAGCATTCTTCACTCCGACTGCCTATGGGACGCCACTCGCCGAGGGCAAGGAAACCCGCCTCATCAATGGCCGCGGCTACGTGCTCGAATATCCGATCGCCGCGGATTTCGCGCTGATCAAGGCCGAGAAGGGCGACCGCTGGGGTAATCTCGTGTACCGCAAGACGGCGCGCAACTTCGGACCGATCATGGCCTCCGCCGCCAAATGCGCCATCGCACAGGTGCGAAAGGTGGTCGCGCTGGGTGAGCTGGATCCGGAAGTGATCGTCACGCCGGGGATCTTCGTTCAACGCATCGTCGAGATCGATGTTGCCGACCAGCTCTCGCCGCCGCAGGCCGCCGCATGAGGCTCCGCCTATGAAGCGCTTCACCCGAGACCAAATGGCCGCCCGTGTCGCGCGCGACATTCCCGAAGGCGCCTACGTCAATCTGGGCATCGGCTTGCCGACCATGGTCGCCAATCACCTGCCGAAAGAGCGCGAGATTTTCCTGCACAGCGAAAACGGTTTGCTCGGTATGGGTCCGGCGCCAGCCGCCGGCTCCGAGGATCCCGACCTGATCAACGCCGGCAAGCAACCGGTTACTTTGCTCACTGGCGGCGCCTATTTCCATCACGCTGATTCATTCGCGATGATGCGCGGCGGGCATCTCGATTTTTGCGTGCTCGGCGCGTTCCAGGTGTCCGCCTCCGGCGACCTCGCCAACTGGCACACGGGCGCAATCAATGCGATTCCCGCGGTGGGAGGCGCGATGGATCTGGCCATCGGCGCCAAGCGCGTTTTGGTCATGATGGATCATCAGACCAAAGGCGGCGAAAGCAAGATCGTCGCCCACTGCACTTATCCGTTGACGGGAGTGAAGTGCGTCAATCGCATCTACACCGACTTGGCGGTGATCGACGTTACGCCGGAGGGCCTGGCGGTGGTCGAGACCGTCGACGGGCTCGCGTTCGACGAGCTCGCCCGCATCACCGGCGTGCCGCTTCGGCGGGCTTCCGCCACAGCCGGCTAACGTGCACTCCCTCTAGGACACTCCATGCTGGACGCTTTCATCTGTGATGCGCTACGCACGCCCATAGGACGTTATGGTGGTGGGCTTGCGAACGTTCGCACCGACGACTTGGGCGCGGTGCCGATCCGTGCGCTGATCGAGCGCAACACCAAAGTTGACTGGTCAGCGATCGACGATGTCGTCTACGGCTGCGCCAACCAGGCCGGCGAAGATAATCGTAACGTGGCGCGCATGTCGCTGCTGCTGGCAGGATTGCCGACCGAAGTGCCGGGGTCGACCGTCAATCGGCTGTGCGGTTCGAGCATGGATGCCATCGCCGTCGCCGCGCGCGCCATCAAGAGCGGAGAAGCATCGCTCGTGATCGCCGGCGGTGTCGAAAGCATGTCGCGTGCGCCGTTCGTGATGGGCAAGGCCGAGTCCGCGTTTTCGCGCTCGGCGCAGGTCTACGACACGACCATCGGCTGGCGCTTCGTGAATCCGCTGATGAAGGCGAAATATGGCGTCGACTCGATGCCCGAGACGGCCGAGAATGTTGCCGCCGATTTCAGGATCTCGCGTGCGGACCAGGACGCTTTCGCGCTGCGCAGTCAGCAACGCGCGGCGGCAGCGATGAAAGACGGACGTCTGGCGGAAGAGATCGTTCCGGTCACGATCCAGCAGAAAAAGGGCAATCCGCTCGTCGTCGACAAAGACGAGCATCCGCGGGCCGACACGACGTTCGAATCGCTGTCCAGGCTCAAAGGCGTCGTCAAACCCGACGGAACGGTCACGGCAGGCAATGCCTCGGGAGTCAACGACGGTGCCTGCTCGGTGCTCGTCGCATCGGCGGAGGCGGCGAAGCAATTCGGATTGGAGCCGAAGGCGCGCGTGGTCGCAGCGGCGGTCGCGGGCGTTGCGCCGCGCATCATGGGCTTCGGCCCGGCGCCGGCCATGCGCAAAGTACTTGCGAAGGCTGGGCTGAAACTCGGTGACATGGACGTGATCGAGCTCAACGAGGCGTTCGCGTCGCAGGCGCTGGCCGTTCTGCGCGATCACGGCATCGCCGATGATGCACAACACGTCAACCCCAATGGCGGCGCCATCGCGCTCGGCCATCCGCTGGGGGCGAGTGGCGCAAGATTGGTGACCACGGCGCTGTATCAGTTGCGCCGAACGGGCGGGCGTTACGCGCTGTGTACCATGTGCATCGGTGTCGGGCAGGGCATCGCGATGATCATCGAGCGCATCTGACGTTTTCGATCGCGCTAGGCCCGAGTTCATCCGGCGGCGCGGTCGATGAATCAATCGAAGTCCGCATGGTTCGGACCCAGGCGTGCGGATCAATGCGATCCGCGAAAAGGAGGAGCAATCGATGAGCAAGGTTCTCGGTTACCGGCGCCCGTATTTCGATACTCAGCCGGCGCACCTCTATCCCGGTTATCGCTCGACCATCAAGCGCGCTCCGTCGAAGCCGCTTATCCATCTGCCGCATACTATTTCCGAAGTAACCGGCCCGCTATTCGGTCCCGCCGATATCGGCCCCAACGATCATGACCTCACCGCGCAACACGAAGGCGCGCCGATTGGTGAGCGCATTGTCGTCTCCGGCCGGGTGTTAGACGAAAACAGCAAGCCGGTCGCGAATGCGCTGATCGAGATGTGGCAAGCCAATTCTGCCGGACGCTACCGGCACGACATCGACGACCACGACGCGCCACTCGATCCCAACTTCACCGGCGTCGGCCGCGTTCTGACCGGCGCGGACGGTGCATACCGCTTTATCACCATCAAGCCCGCAGCGTACCCGTGGCGCAATCATTACAACGCCTGGCGTCCCGCGCACCTGCATTTTTCCCTCTTCGGTCTGGGCCTGGTGCAACGGCTGGTGACGCAAATGTATTTCCCGGGCGATCCGCTGCTGCCCTATGACCCGATGTACAACAGCATTCCGAACGAGAAAGCGCGCGAGCGGTTGATTTCGCATTTCGACTGGGAGCGGACCATTCCTGATATCGCGCTTGCCTATCGGTTCGACATGGTGCTCCGTGGACGCGAAGACACGCCGATGGAAACGACCCGGAGCTGACACCATGAGCCTGCTCACCACCCCCTCACAAACGGTCGGCCCCTATCTCAGGATCGGATTCTTGCCGCTGCTGATCGATGCCATCGCGCCCGCCGGGGTGCCCGGAGAACGAATCATCATCCGGGGCCGCATGTCCGACGGTGACGGAAAGCCGGTCAACGACGGGGTCCTCGAAATCTGGCAGGCGGATGCGCAAGGCAAGTACGCTCATCCGGAGGATGGTCAGAAGACCATCGCGGCGAATCCTTTTCGCGGCTTCGGACGCGTGCTCACCGATGGCGGCGGAGCGTTTCGCTTCACCACCATCAAGCCGGGCCCGGTCGCCGGCCCTGACGGCAAGCAGCAGGCACCGCATCTGGTCGTGACGGTGTTCATGCGCGGCATGCTGCGACACCTCATTACACGCATGTATTTTCCCGGTGAGGCGCTCAACGAGACCGATCCGGTGTTGCAGCGTGTGCCGGTCGACAGGCGCGCAACGCTCGTCGCCACCGCTGGCTCCGAAAAATCGATCGTCGAGTGGAACGTCGTGTCTCAGGGGCCGGCGGAGACGGTATTTTTCGATTTCTAGTAGCTCATGACGCGAGAGTCGGCAACTTTGGCGCAGCAGGCGCAGTCGGATTCGTTCGCCGCGATCGACGGCGCACGTATTCGATACCGGCTGGATGGCCCGATCGGCGCGCCATTTCTGGTGCTGTCGAATTCACTGGGAACGAATCTCGACATGTGGGAGCCGCAGATCGGCGCATTTGCGACACGATATCGCGTGCTGCGCTACGACAGCCGCGGCCACGGGCTGTCAGAGGTCACGCCGGGCCCGTATACCATCGAGCGGCTGGCGCGCGATGTCGTGGCGCTGCAGGACGAGCTCGAAATCGATCACGCACACTTCTGCGGCCTGTCGATGGGTGGCATGGCCGGGATGTGGCTGGGTGTACATGCGCCGCAACGCATCGACCGGCTGGTGCTGTGCAACACGGCGCCGCGAATCGGTTCTGCCGAGCGATGGAATGCGCGCATCGACGCAGTCAACAGAGGTGGCGTCAGCGGCATCGCCGATGCGCTCATGGAGGTCTGGTTTACACCGAGATTCCGCGACGCCGCCGCGGACACCGTGCGGCGAATGCGCGCCATGCTCATCGCAAGTCCCGCAGAGGGGTATGTCGCCTCGTGCGCGGCGGTGCGCGACATGGATCAATGGGCGACCCTGTCGCGAATAGACCGGCCGACGCTGATCGTTACCGGCGCCCACGATGCGTCGACGCCGCCCGCGGAGGGCAGACGCATGGCCGAGGTCATACCGGGCGCGAAGTCCATCGAACTGGATGCGGCGCATATTTCGAATGTCGAAGCGGCAAGTCGTTTCACCGCCGAGGTGCTGGCGTTTCTTGATCGCTGAGGAGTGGAACCATGGAAGAGCGCGAGCGGTACTCGAATGGATTGGAGGTGCGTCGGGCGGTGCTGGGTGACGCCCATGTCGATCGGGCGCTGACCCGCGGCAACGCCTTCAACCAGGAATTTCAGGACCTGATCACGCGCTATGCCTGGGGCGAGATATGGACCCGCCCGGGCCTGCCGCGGCACACCCGCAGCCTGATCACGGTGGCGATGATGGTGGCGTTGAACCGGCCCGACGAATTCCGGCTGCACGTCCGCGCCGCATTCAACAACGGTGTCACCCGCGATCAGATCAAGGAAGTGTTGCTACAAACGGCGATTTACTGCGGCGTGCCGGCAGCCAATAGCGCCTTCCATCTGGCCGAGGAAGTCTTCGCGCAGCTCGACAAGCCTGCGCCCTAGCCAGGGCCAAGATCGCAATGACGTCCATGCGCACGCAGGTCGGGATCATCGGCGCCGGACCGGCCGGCTTGCTGCTCGCTCATCTGCTGCAGCGGCAGGGGATCGAATCGGCGGTGATCGAGAATCGTGCTCGTGACTATGTCGAGCATCGCGTTCGAGCGGGCGTGCTGGAGCAGGGCAGCGTCGATTTATTGAACGATTCCGGTGTCGGCGCGCGGCTGCAGCTTGAGGGCCTGGTTCACCACGGGATCGAGCTCCGCTTCGGCGGCCAGGGCCATCGCATCGACATGACCGCCCTGACCGGTGGCCGCTGCATCACTGTGTACGGGCAGCAGGAGGTCGTCAAGGACCTGATCCGCGCGCGCATCGACGCCGGTCGCGAGATCATGTTCGAGGTCAGCGATGTCAGAGTCGCCGACATCGACTCGAGCGCGCCAAAGGTCACGTTCGTTCGTGCCGGTGAGAAGATCGAGCTGGTGTGCGACATCATCGCCGGCTGCGACGGCTTTCACGGCGTGTGCCGGCCGTCGATTCCCGCCGGCGTGCTCTCCACCTTCGAGCGCACGTATCCGTTCGCATGGCTCGGTATCCTGGCCGCCGCGCCGCCCACCCATGACGAGCTGATCTACGCCTACCATCAACGCGGCTTCGCGCTCTACAGCATGCGCTCGCCGGAAGTCACGCGGCTCTATCTGCAGGTCGCGCCGGAAGAGGATATCGGCAACTGGCCGGATGAAAGGATCTGGGAGGACTTGCATACTCGCCTCGAAACCGACGACGGGTGGAAGCTTCGCGAGGGCGCAATCGCCGAAAAAGGCATCACGGGTATGCGCAGCTTCGTCGTCGAGCCCATGCAATATGGGCGGATGTTCCTGGCCGGCGACGCCGCTCATATCGTTCCACCGACCGGCGCCAAAGGTATGAACCTCGCGCTGGCCGACGTGCGTGTTCTGGCGCAGGCGGCGACGGCGTATTTCAAGACCGGAGCACGCGCGCTGCTCGACGCCTACTCGGCCACCTGCCTGAAGCGCGTCTGGCGGGCAGAGCACTTTTCGTGGTGGATGACGTCGATGCTGCACCGCTTTCCGAGCGACGACGTATTCCAGCAGCGGCTGCAACGCTCGCAGCTCGAATACGTCGTCGGATCCAGGCCAGCGGCGGCATCGCTGGCGGAGAACTACGTTGGCCTTCCGTTTTCCTAAAGCGTTCGGCGCTCGCGGCGAAGGCAGGGCATCGCGGTCAGGTTAAGATGAGGTTTGCAGCAATCATGGTCGAAAAAGGAGGATCAAAATGCAGTTCCAGAGCTTGATCAAACGCGCAATGATCGGGGCGGCAATGCTCGGCGCCGCCGGGACGCTGCAGGCACAGGGCGTGGTGAAGCTCGGTCTCGTCGCCGAATTCTCGGGGCCCTTCGCACAATACGGACAGCAGATACTCGGCGGCATGAAGGCGTACATGAAGCAGCACGGCGACACGGTCGCCGGCAAGAAAATCGAGATCGTGCAAAAGGACACCACCGGACCCGCCCCGGATGTCGCCAAGCGCCTCGCGCAGGAGCTGGTGACGCGCGACAACGTCGACTTCCTCGTCGGCTTCGGCCTGACGCCGAATGCGCTTGCGGTCGCGCCGGTCGCCACCGAAGCGAAAAAGCCGATGATCATCATGAATGCGGCGACGTCGATCATTACCACCAAATCGCCATATATCGTGCGGGTGTCGATGACGCTGCCGCAGATCACGCAGCCGATGGCGCAATGGGCGGCGAAGAACGGCATCAAGAAGGTCTATACCGTGGTCGCCGACTACGGTCCGGGGCTGGACGCGGAAGCCGCATTCACCAAGGCGTTCAAGGCGGCCGGCGGAGAGATGGTCGGCAGCGTGCACACTCCGTTGCAGAATCCCGACTTCGCGCCGTTCGTACAGCGCGTCAAGGATGCCAAACCCGAAGCGGTGTTCCTGTTTCTGCCTGCGGGCGAGCAGGGCATCGCGTTCATGAAATCATACAAGGAGCGCGGTCTCGCCGACGCCGGTATCAAATTGATCGCCACCGGCGACATCACCGATGACGGCGTGCTGGACGCGATGGGCGACCCGACGCTCGGTCTAGTCACCAGCTTTCACTACTCCGCATCGCACAACTCGCCGGAGAATATGGCGTTCAAGAAAGCCTATGCGGAGGCCAATGGCACGACGCTCCGTCCCAATTTCATGGCGGCGGCGGGCTATGACGGCATGGCGGCGATTTACGAAGCGCTGAGGAAGACGAACGGCTCCACCGACGGCGACAAGATCATGGCGGCGCTCAAAGGCATGAAGCTCAGCAGTCCGCGCGGCGCGATCATGATCGATCCGGAAACGCGCGATGTCGTGCAGACGGTTTACATCCGCAAGGTCGAGAAGACCGGCGGCGGCCTGTACAACATGGAATTCGACAAGTTTCCCGACCAGAAGGATCCGGGCAAATAGGCGCGTGAGTCAGTCACGCTTTGCGTCAGAGGCGCCAGGTCTACCCGCTACCCCACACCTCTTTCGCAGTCTCGACGACCAGGCGCAACTTCGCTGCCTGCGCTTCACGCGCGATCTCATTACCATGCACGGTGCTCGAAAAGCCGCACTGCGGCGACAGACAGAGCTGGTCGAGCGGCAGCACTTTAGCCGCCTGGTCTATTTTTCGCTTCAACGCGTCCTTGGACTCGAGCTCGCCAAGCTTGGTCGTGACCAGGCCGAGAACGACGGTCTTTCCCGCAGGCACGAAGCGCAGCGGCGAAAAATCGCCGGAGCGGGCATCGTCGTATTCGAGGAAATAGCCGTCGACCTTGAGCTCGTTGAACAGGACCTCGGCCACCGGCTCGTATCCGCCCTCGGCCACCCACGCGCTCTTGAAGTTGCCTCGGCACAGGTGAACGCAGAACGTCATGCCGGGCGGGCGTTCCGCGATCGCGGCGTTGATCAAACGCGCATAGCGGCGCGGCAGCTCGTCCGGGTCGTCGCCACGCTGCCTTGCACCTTCGCGCATCTTGGCGTCACAGAGATAGGCGAGGTTGGTGTCATCAAGTTGCAGATAGGTGCATCCCGCCGCGGCGAGCGCGTGGATCTCGGCGCGGTAGGCGCTCGCGACGTCGGCGAAAAACTGCTCCAGGTCGGG
>VBDA01000053.1:0-2515 GCA_005883655.1 Betaproteobacteria bacterium
CACCTTGTCGGCCAAGGAGGTCGGCTGGGCATGGTATTCCGGCGGCTGGAGTCTGGGGCTCGCCGACGGTACCCGCCCGCCCGACGAAAAGCGCAAGGTCATCTACACGCGCGCGGACGGGGCGCCCTATTTTGTGCCGCATCACCAGCCGTTCAACTACCAGGCACGCTTTGCGCCGGGGACGCCGGACCGCGCCGCGCATCTGAAGGACGGCGAGGACCTGCTGCGCGACATCGACCAGGGCAGCTTGCCGGCAGTCACTTTCTACAAGCCGGTCGGGCACCTGACCGAGCATCCCTCCTACACCGACCTAATCAGCGGCGATGCGCATATCGACGAGGTTCTGGGCCGGCTGCGGCGCAGCCCGCAATGGGACGGCATGGTGGTCATCGTCACCTATGACGAGAATGGCGGCTTCTGGGACCATGTGCCGCCGCCGCGCGGGCCCGGCTCGGGCGACCGGTTTGGTCCCGGGTCGCGGATCGCGACGGTGATCGTCTCGCCCTTTGCGCGACAAGGCTTTGTCGACAAGACGTCGTACGATACGACCTCGATCCTCAAATTCATTACCCGTCGCTTCGCGCTTGAGCCTTTGCCTGGCGTGCGCCCGCAAATGGGCGATCTCACCTCGGCATTCGATTTCTCGCAGTGATTCGACGGAAGCCTGTCCGCCGCGCTACTCGGCGGTGCCGCGGCTTCGCCTTGCCCTGATCGCGTTGCGCCACTCATGGTGAAATCTGCGCTAGCCCGCATTCCTGCAGGCATCTGGACGCTCGGCGTGGTCTCGATGCTGATGGATGTGTCGTCGGAGCTCATCCACAGCCTTCTTCCGTTGTTTCTAGTAACGACGCTTGGCGCGTCGGCGCTGGCGGTTGGGCTGATCGAGGGTGTCGCCGAAGCGACAGCATTGCTCACCAAGGTTTTTTCCGGATACCTGTCCGACTACTTTCGCAAACGCAAGCTGCTCGCGGTTTTGGGTTACGGCTTGGCCGCGCTGTCGAAGCCGATTTTTCCGCTTGCATCGTCGCTGGCATGGATCATTTCCGCGCGCTTCATCGACCGCGTCGGCAAAGGTATCCGCGGTGCGCCGCGTGATGCTCTGGTGGCGGACATCACGCCGCCGGAATTGCGCGGGGCAGCCTACGGCCTGCGGCAGGCACTCGATACCGTCGGTGCCGTGGTCGGCCCGTTACTCGCGATCGGCGCCATGCTCTGGTTCGCCGATAATTTTCGCAGCGTCTTCTGGCTGGCGGTGATTCCGGCCTTTGCTGCGGTCCTGCTGCTCATCGTCGGCGTGCGCGAGCCCAAGCCGGCAAGCGGGGGAAAAGCTCGCAACGGCGTGCGCCTGACATTCGCCGACATCGGCAGGCTACCGTCGCGCTACTGGTGGATTGTCGCCATCGGCGCCGTCATGGCGCTGGCGCGTTTTTCCGAGGCTTTTCTGGTGTTGCGCGCGCAAAACGTGGGCATGGAGTTGGCGTGGGTGCCGCTGGTGATGGCCCTGATGAGCCTTGTGTATGCGATCGTCTCGTATCCGGCAGGCGTGGCAGCCGATAAGAAGCGGCATGGCATGCTCTTGTCCGGCGGCTTTTTCGCGCTGATCGTCGCGGACCTGATCCTCGGCAGCGCGTCATCGATCGGCGGCGTACTTGCCGGCACCGCCGTGTGGGGCGTGCATATGGGCCTGACCCAGGGCGTGCTCGCCGCGCTGGTCGCGGAGGCGGCGCCGGCCGACCTTCGCGGCACTGCGTTCGGCCTGTTCAACCTGGTCAGCGGAATCGCTTTGCTGATCGCCAGCGCACTCGCTGGCTGGCTTTGGGACGTCTTCGGGCCGCCACAAACTTTCTACGCCAGTGCCGGATTCGCAGTTCTGGCCTGGATCGGCATGATTGCCCGGCGAGCCGGCACGGGTTCGGTCGCGACATAATCCGTCACATAGGCTGGTTGATCAGCGCGAGATTGTTCAGCGCGCATCCGAGGGAAGTCCTTGGCCACCGCGCCGAACCCGACGCGTCCAAGCAGCGCAACTCAATCCGGTAGTAGAAGAGCGCCCTGGATGCCGCAGGTCGCTGCGGACAGCATTGGGCGATAAAAGGGCCGACGAGTCAACCGTCCCAAGGCTCGCTGAGACGCCAGTAAAACACTAGCGATCAGACAGTTGCCGGACTTTGCTCGTGCGAACCGCGAGATTGTTGGCCTGAATGATAAGTTGCGCATAATTTATATTATGTCTAGTAGAGCAAGCGGGCGAATTATTGCCTCGGCTGATCCAGCTCATGAATGCAAAAGGACGCGAGCGCGTCGACCACCCCGCCGTCATCTCCTGCGGCGCGACTGACGGATACCGCCACGCCGGTCCAACGGTTTCGCAGAACGTCGGCAAGCGCCGGGACGTCCTCACGCACATGTCCTCCCTGGCCGAAAAAGATCGGGACGATCAGCAGCGTGTCGCAGCCGCAAGCTACCAACTCTTCGCCCGCCAGCAGTAGATCGGGCGTCATCAGCTCCAGAAATG
>VBDA01000053.1:2529-16697 GCA_005883655.1 Betaproteobacteria bacterium
GATTAGCTGATCAAACGGCTCCCGCCAGCGCGGATCGCGCGCACCATGGGCGAGCAAAATCAAACCTCGGCGCATCAGGATGCGTATGCCGAGGAATTCCCGAAGATCAGGGATTGCCCAGCCTTATACCAATTTCTTCTCAATAAATCGCTATTCATTCCTTTGCGACCTAAGGAGGCACCACTATATTCCAAATCATCAAGCCCTACCGAGCGGGACAACGTGTACAAGTACGACCACATCGATCAGCGCTTTGTCGACGAACGCGTCGCGCAGTTTCGCGACCAGACGCGGCGCTTTCTTGCGGGCGAGCTGACCGAAGATGAGTTTCGGCCGCTTCGCCTGCAGAACGGCTTGTATATTCAGAAGTACGCTCCGATGCTCCGCGTCGCGATCCCGTACGGACTGCTGTCAACGACCCAATTGCGCAAGCTGGCGCACATCGGCCGCAAGTATGACAGAGGCTACGGCCACTTCACCACACGTCAGAATATCCAGTTCAACTGGCCCAGGCTCGAGGACGTTCCGGACATCCTGGCAGAGCTTGCAAGCGTCGAGATGCATGCCATTCAGACCAGCGGCAACTGCGTGCGCAACATCACCTCCGATCACTTTGCCGGCGTCGCCGGGGACGAGCTCGTCGACCCTCGTCCCTACGCAGAGTTGTTCCGGCAATGGTCGACGTTCCATCCGGAGTTCGCGTATCTGCCGCGCAAATTCAAGATCGCGGTGAGCGGCTCTCCGAACGATCGCGCAGCAACGCTGGTGCACGACATCGGCGTTCATGCGGTTCGGAACGCCGATGGAGACGTCGGATTTCGCGTGCTGCTCGGGGGCGGCATGGGACGCACGCCCATCATCGGCCACGTGATCCGCGATTTCCTTCCCCGGCAGGAGGTGCTCAATTACTTCGATGCGATCTTGCGGATCTACAACCGATTCGGCCGGCGGGACAACATCTATAAGGCGCGGATCAAGATTCTGGTCAAGGAAATGACCCTGCCGGTTTTCGCCGGACATGTCGAGGCCGAATGGGAGCGTCTGCGAGGCGGGGCGGGGACCGTGCCTGACGAGGAGATCGAGCGGCTGGCGTCGTTTTTCGAGCCGCCGCCCTACGAGAAGCTTTCCGGCGACGACGCCGGATTTCGTTCCGCCGTCGCCGACAACCGCGCGTTCGGCAATTGGGTCAAGCGCAATGTCTTCCCTCACAAAGTGCCCGGCTACGCCGTGGTCACACTTTCGCTCAAAAAGACCGGGGTGCCGCCAGGTGACGCGACCTCCGATCAGATGGACGCGGTCGCGGACCTCGCCGATGCCTATAGCTTCGGCGAGCTGCGTGTCTCGCACGAGCAGAACCTCATTTTCACCGATGTCCGTCAGAAGGAACTGCTCGCCCTGTGGAGCGAGCTCAAGGCGCTGGGGTTCGCGACGCCGAACATCGGCCTCCTGACCGACATCATCTGCTGTCCGGGCGGCGACTTCTGCTCGCTCGCCAACGCCAAGTCGATTCCGATCGCGGAAGCGATACAGCGCCGCTTCGACGACCTCGACTATCTGCACGACATCGGCGAGCTCGACCTCAACATCTCGGGCTGCATGAATGCTTGCGGGCACCACCACGTCGGCAACATCGGCGTGCTCGGCGTCGATAAGAACGGCGAGGAGTGGTACCAGGTCTCGATCGGCGGCGACCAGGGCGAGGCCGCATCATTGGGCAAGGTGATAGGGCCCTCGTTCGCGGCGCAGGAAATGCCGGATGTCGTCTCTCGCCTGATCGATGTCTACGTGGAAAAACGGCATGAGGACGAGCGCTTCGTCGACACTGTCCGCCGTCTGGGACTGGAACCCTTCAAGGAGCGCGTCTATGCCTCTGCTCATTAAGGGTCGCGCCATTGTCGAGGACCGCTGGACGCTGCTGAGAGACGCTACGTCGCTGGCCGACGTTTCCGGTGAAACCGCGGTGATTGTGCCGCTCGCGCTTTGGAAGTCGCAGCACGAGACACTCTTTGCTCGAAAAGACGTCGGCGTTTGGCTCAAGCCGGACGACGACCCCGGCGCGCTCGTCGCCGACATCGATAGCTTGCCGCTTATCGCCATCGATTTTCCGAAGTTCGTCGACGGCCGCGGCTATTCCAGCGCGCGACTGCTGCGCGACAAGTATCGCTTCGGCGGCGAATTGCGCGCGATAGGCGACGTCTTGCGCGATCAGCTCTATTACTTGCGGCAATGCGGCTTCGATGCTTTCGCGGTGCGGGCGGATCGCAACTTTGCCGACGCGATCGGCGGCCTGGACGATTTCTCCGACAACTACCAGAGCACATCCGCGCGACCGGTTCCGCTATTTCGCCGCCGCAACGGCGCGACTGCCGACGACGGCAAGTTGCCTCCGACGTGATCTCTATCGGCATGGCGCTCGAAAGTCGCGCCGCCGAGGCGCTTGCCCTGCTCCACCGGATCGGCAGCCAATACGCGTCCGCGGCGCTTGCCAGCAGCTTCGGCGCCGAGGACATGGTTCTGACCGACCTCATCGCGCGGAACCGCCTGCCCATTGTCATCTTCACGCTCGACACGGGGCGCCTGCCCGGCGAAACCTACGCCTTGATCGATCGCGTGCGCGAGCACTATGGGGTGCCCATCGAGGTCTATTGCCCCGATACGCGAGCGGTCGAGGCCTATGTGCGTGACAACGGTGTCAATGCGTTCTACCGCAGCGTCGAGCTGCGACAGAGCTGCTGCGCAATCCGCAAGGCCGAGCCGCTGGCGCGGGCGCTGGCCGGACACGGCGCCTGGGTCACCGGCCAGCGTCGCGCGCAATCGGTGACGCGTAGCGCGGTCGAAATCGAGGAGGTCGACGCGGCGCACGCGGTGCGCAAGTTCAATCCGCTGGCGGATTGGAGCGAAGACGAGGTGTGGACCTACATTCGCAATCACGGCGTTCCGTACAACACGTTGCACGATCGCGGTTATCCCAGCATCGGTTGCGCACCGTGCACGCGCGCGGTCCTGCCGGGTGAGGACATACGCGCGGGTCGGTGGTGGTGGGAAAACGCGGACCACACGGAGTGCGGACTGCATCGACGCCCGCTGGACGTAGTTGTCCGCAGCGAAGGAGTCCGGGCATGACCGATTCGTCGCCGACCAGCTTCCGCAGCCGCGCCCGGCCGATGCCGATCATCTCGGCTGGCTCGAATCGGAGGCAATTCACATCCTGCGCGAAGTTGCGGGCCAATGCCGCAACCCTGCCCTGCTCTTTTCCGGCGGCAAGGATTCCCTGGTGCTGCTGCGCCTGGCGGAAAAGGCATTCCGCCCCGGCGCGTTCCCCTTTCCGTTGCTGCACATCGATACCGGACACAATTTTCCGGAAGTCATCGCCTTTCGCGATCATCGCGCCGCGGAGCTCGGTGAACGCCTGATCGTGCGCTCGGTGGAAGATTCGATCGCGGAGGGACGTGTCGTTCTGCGCGATGCCACTGAAAGCCGTAACCGTCATCAGTCCGTGACGCTGCTCGACGCCATTGCCGAATTCGGCTTCGACGCCTGCATTGGCGGTGCACGTCGTGACGAAGAAAAGTCGCGCGCCAAGGAGCGCATCTTCTCGTTTCGCGACACGTTCGGACAGTGGGACCCGAAAAATCAGCGCCCCGAGCTTTGGAGCCTCTTCAATGCCCGCGTCGGCCCCGGCGAGCACGTGCGCGTGTTTCCGATCAGCAACTGGACCGAGCTCGACATATGGCAGTACATCGCCCGCGAGCGGCTTGCCGTCCCGTCGATCTATCTCGCGCACACGCGGCCGGTCGTACGTCGTGGCAGCGCGCTGGTCTGCGTGACGCCGCTTACGCCGCCGCGCGATGGCGACGTGGTGGAACAGATCTCGGTGCGCTTTCGCACGGTCGGCGATATCACGTGCACCGCTCCGGTTGCATCCGATGCGGCAAGCATCGAAGCGATCATTGCCGAGACCGCGATGACGACGATTACCGAGCGCGGCGCGACACGGCTTGACGACCAGACCAGCGACGCGTCGATGGAGTTGCGCAAGAAGGAAGGCTATTTCTGATGTCGGCCATCGAACGCTACGACTTACTCGAACATGGTGTGCTTCGGTTCCTGACCGCGGGCAGCGTCGACGACGGCAAGAGCACGCTGATCGGCCGCTTGCTCTACGACACCAAGACGATACTGGCCGATCAGCTTGCCGCTATCGAGCGCACGTCGCAGAAGCGCGGCACGGCGCTTGACCTGTCGCTCCTGACCGACGGTCTCGTGGCCGAGCGCGAGCAAGGCATCACCATCGACGTCGCGTATCGCTATTTTGCAACCGCGCTTCGAAAATTCATCATTGCCGACGCGCCAGGGCACGAGCAGTACACCCGCAACATGGTGACCGCCGCAAGCACGGCGCAGCTCGCCGTTCTGCTCGTCGATGCGCGGCACGGCGTGGTGACGCAGACGCGGCGGCATGCGACGCTTGCGCACTTGCTGGGAATCCAGCACCTCATCGTCGCCGTCAACAAGATGGATCTGGTTGATTACGATCAGAGCGTGTTCGCCGGGATCGTGGCGGACTTCCTGGCCTTTGCGGAGCGTAGCGGCATGGAGAACATGCGTTTTGTTCCCATGTCCGCGCTGACCGGCGAAATGGTGGTCGAGCGCGGCGGAAAACTCGATTGGTACGAGGGTCCCACGCTGTTGCAAATTCTTGAGACGGTGGACGTGGAGCAGAAGCTCGCCGAGGCGCCGTTTCGTTTTCCGATCCAGTATGTCGTGCGTCCAACCGCCACGCTGCCTCGAGGCTACATGGGACGCATCGAATCGGGGTCGATCGCGGTTGGCGACGCGGTCACCGTGCTGCCTTCGGGCGTGTCGAGCCGGGTGCGGGAGATCCGCGGATATGACGGCACGCGAAAGCGCGCTGGGCTGCACGCGGCGGTCACGTTGGTGCTCGCTGACGCGATCGACATCTCGCGCGGCGACATGCTGGTTCACCGCAACAAGTCACCGGTCATCCGGCGCGATCTCGATGCAACGCTGTGCTGGCTTTCGGAAACACCGCTCGATTCACGCCGCAATTATTTCCTGCGTCACACCACGCGGGAGGTGCGCGCGCGCATCGGCGGCATCGACCACCTGTGGGACGTCGCCACGCAGGAGAGGCAGCCGGCGCCCGATACCTTGCGCATGAATGATATCGGCCGCGTGGGACTGATGCTGGCGCAGCCCGTATTCGCCGATCGCTATGCCGACAATCGTGTCACGGGCAGCTTCGTCCTGGTCGACGAAGCGACCAACAACACCGTAGCGGCGGGGTTGATCCAGTGAGCGGCACCGTCTATCTCGTCGGCGCCGGTCCGGGCGCGCCGGATCTCCTCACGTTGCGGGCGGCCAGGCTGCTGGAGCGCGCCGACATCGTTTTCCACGATGCCCTGGTGCATCCGCACACCGTCGCACTCGCCGTTCATGCCATAAAAGTCCCGGTTGGCAAGCGCTGCGGACGGCATTCGACGGCGCAGCAGTTCATCAGCAAGCGACTTGTCGACGCCGCCGCGACGCATGAGGTCATCGTTCGTCTCAAGGGTGGCGACCCGATGCTCTTCGGCCGCGCGCAGGAGGAGATCGAGGCTCTTGAAGCCGCGGGTGTTCGATTCGAAGTCGTACCGGGGGTTACCGCCGCACTTGCCGCCTGCGCGGAGCTTGGGATTTCACTGACGCAGCGCGGCTCGGTGCGAAGCGTGGCATTTGTCACGCCGCGCGTGGGCGACGGCAATACGCAAAGCACGTGGGTAGAGAGCGTCGCGGCTGCAGACAGCGGCGCGATCTACATGGGGGCCGGAGAGGCTGAAGCTATCTCCGTTGCACTGATCGCCGCCGGCAAATCGCCATCGACGCCCGTCGCCGTCGTCGAGAATGCGTCGCTAGCCGAATCACGCATCATTTTCAGCACCTTGGGCGCGCTGCCGCGACTGGCCGGAAATTCGCTGAGCGGCCCAGCGGTGATCTTCGTGGGTCCACAATTTCGGGCCCGCGCCCGCGCCGCGTTGCTTGCAGACGAGCGCTCCGGCGCAACCGCGCGCAGCGCTCGCTAGCCGGATCAGACTCGGTGACCGGCTTCGGCGACTTCGGGCTGCTCGCCGCTGCAGGTCTTGGCGTTGGCGTGATCGTCGGCCTTACTGGCGTGGGAGGCGGCTCGATCATGACGCCGCTGCTCATCACGCTCTTCGGAGTGCCAGCGTCCATCGCGGTAGGAACCGATCTCGCCTGCGCCGCCGTCACCAAGACGGCCGGAACATTGGCCCATCGCGCGGCTCACAACATCAAGTCCCGCGTCGTGATGCTGCTTGCGTTCGGGAGCGTTCCCGCGGCGATTGCAACGCTTGCCATCGTCGCTCTGGCGCAGCTTGCTCCGCACGAGCTTAACCGGCTGATACGAGAGAGCGTGGGCATTGCGCTATTGCTCAGCATTGCGATGCTCCTGCTGCGCAGCAAGATCAAACGGTGGGGTACGCGCTCGGAGAGTCTGTGCGCGCTGCGGCGGCACCGGCCCGTCTTGACGGTGTTGGTCGGCTGCCTGATCGGGATCGCAGTCGCGCTCACTTCGCTGGGTGCGGGAGCGATCGGCGCCGCGTGTCTAGCGTTGCTCTACCCGGAGCTCGAGCCGGCCGAGATTGCCGGCAGCGATATTGCGCACGCGGTTCCGCTGACCGCCGTCGCTGCTGCGGGGCACGCCTGGTTGGGCACCGTTGATTTCGGATTGCTGCTGGCGCTGCTTGCGGGCGGCATCCCAGGCATTGTGCTGGGAAGTATCGGATCACGGCGCGTCCCGGTGCGCGTCTTGCGCATGATGCTTGTCGCGACGTTGACCCTCGCGGGCGTAAAGCTTCTCGCCTGATCGTCGCCGGGGTGGTGTCGCAATGGCTGACCAATCCGCGGCTTGCGGTATGATCGGCGCGGCTGCGCGTGGATTCGGCGGCCGCTCGCCTCGCCGCTCATGGATCTCTCGCTGTTCAAGCTCCCCCCTCAGGCTCAGCGCGAGTGGCTTGCGGCACGGCTGTCGCGTCCTCCGCCTGCTGCGGCACTCCACCTTTCCGATGGATACCGGCTGCCCGGTCGCGAAGGCGCGCCCCGCTCGGCCGCGGTGCTGGTGCCGGTCGTCAATCGGGCGGACGGACTGGCGGTCTTGTTCACCGAGCGTAGCGCCGACCTTCTCGACCACGCCGGACAGATCAGCTTCCCCGGAGGTGCCGTCGAGCCCTACGATCCCGATGTCGACGCCGCGGCGCTCCGGGAGACCGAAGAAGAGATCGGACTTCCGCGCGATCGAGTGACGCTGCTCGGTCATCTCTCCGACTACGAGACAGTTACCGGCTATCGCGTGACGCCGGTCGTCGGCTGGGTCGAGCCGCCGTTTGCGATCAATCCCGATCCGGTGGAGGTCGCCGATGTCTTTGAAGTGCCGCTATCGTTTCTGCTTGACCCGACGAACCAGCAGCGGCATTTCCGAATGCTGGGAGAGATTCGTCGCGACTACTTCGCCATTCCGTTTCGTGAGCGCTACATCTGGGGCGCAACCGCTGCGATGCTGATGATTCTCGATCGTACCTTGCGCGCCGAGTAGGATCTCAGCGTGACGCGAGCGCCGTACGAGACGGGTGTCATACTTTCCGGCGGGGGTGCGCGGGCGGCCTATCAAATTGGCGTGCTGCGCGCCATCGCGCGCATACTCGGTCGAGCATCGCCATTGCCGTTCCGGGTGATCTGCGGGACATCGGCCGGCGCCGTCAACGCGGCGCTGCTTGGCGCCAACGCGGATAGTTTTCGCCGCGGCGTCGCACGGCTTTTGCGTCTGTGGCGCAACATCGAAGTGCGCCATGTCTATAAGGCCGACTTCGGAGCGGTGTCGACGCACGGTATGCGCTGGCTCGCCTCGGTCTTGATCGGCAGCCGCGGCCCGGCGCGTACCGTGTCCATGCTCGACAGCGCGCCATTGCGCTCGCTGCTCCGGCGAGAACTCGATCTCGACCGCGTCGCGATCCACATTGCGGCCGGGCGCCTGCATGCACTTGCGATCAATGCGACGAGCTATACCACCGGGCACGCACTGACTTTTTTTCAGGGCGCGTCTACGATCGAGCCGTGGCAGAGAATTCGCCGACGCGGCGAACGCGCGATCATCAGCGTCGATCATCTGCTCGCATCGAGCGCGATACCTTTCATCTTTCCGGCAGCACGTGTTGGCGACGACTATTACGCCGACGGTTCAGTGCGGCAGATCGCGCCGCTTTCGCCGGCGCTGCATTTGGGCGCGCGCCGAATGCTCGTTATTGCCGTCGGACAGTTCATCGGCCAACAGCCCTCGCCCAGGCAAGCGCATAAACCGCTTCACTATCCGTCGTTCGCTCAAGTCGCGGGCCACGCGCTTTCCAGCATCTTTCTCGACAATCTGGGCGCGGACCTGGAGCGCTTGGAGCGACTCAATCGAGTGCTCGGTCTCGTTCCGCACAAAATCCAGGAATCGCATCCCGAAAACGTTCACGTCGACGCGCTGGTCGTGGGTCCGACCCGCGATTTGGGTCAACTCGCGATTCGTTATGCCGATCGGTTGCCGACCGGTGTGCGATACCTGTTACGCGGCCTGGGGGCGACCGAAGGGACGGGAGCCAATCTCTTGTCGTATCTGCTGTTTGACCGCAAGTATTGCCGGGAGTTACTGGCGCTGGGATATTCGGATGCACTGGCGCGCCGCGATGAAATCGAAGCCTTTCTCGGCGGCGACAGCGCCGGTTATCTGCCTCTCTTTCCGGCGGATCTGTTGCGTTGACGACGCCGCTCATTGACGACGGGTCCGTTTTCCCCGACGATGCGCTGCTGCGGCGACGGCGTTCTTCTGACCGCGCAGCCACGCATGCCCTTTCCCAGCGAACACCATTTCAAGAGCCTCAGCGCACACGGTTTTCATCGAGTCGTCTACCGCCAGTGGGGCGACCCGGAAAATGCGCACGTCCTCGTCTGCGTTCATGGGCTGACCCGCAACGGACGCGATTTCGACACCTTGGCTGCGGCGATCTCGGACCGTTATCGAGTGATCTGTCCGGATATGCCGGGACGCGGAGACAGCGAGTGGCTGCGCGATCCCCACGATTATGGATTTCCGACCTATCTCACCACGCTGACTGCCATGCTTGCCCATGCCTGCGCGGACCGCGTCGCATGGATCGGCACCTCCATGGGAGGACTGCTCGGCATAGTGATGGCGGCACAGCCTGAAACGCCGGTTGTCCGGCTGGTGGTCAACGACGTCGGCCCGGTCATCGAGCCGGCTGCACTTACGCGCATCGGAGCGTATGTAGGTCTCGACCCCACTTTCGATACGTTCGATCAGTTGGAGACGCACATCCGCCAGGTGTCGGCGCCTTTTGGCGCGCTTTCCGAGGATCAATGGGAAGCGCTGGCGCGAAGTACCGCGCGACAGGAAGCCGATGGCCGCTGGCGACTCAAGTTCGACCCCGGGATCGGCGTGCCTTTTCGCGCCACAGGCGGCCAGCGCGGCGATTTGTGGCCGCTTTGGGACGCGATCTCCTGCCCGACGCTGGTGCTGCGGGGTGCCGAATCGGACCTCCTCGCTCCCGCAACCGCGGCGGCAATGCGGGCCCGTGGGCCGCGGCCACTGGTGGTTGAATTCCCGGGCGTCGGCCATGCGCCCATGCTGCTCAGCAAGGACCAGATGGCGCCGGTCATCGCCTTCCTGGATCAGAACTAAAATACCGTTCCGCGGCGAACGTTAGTGAAATGGCGCCGTCTCGACTACAATCGGGACGCGAACTAAAAAATACCAACGTCATGGCCCTCGCGCTCAGTCTTCCCTCGCTCGAATCGCGTCCCGCGCATCCGCCGGAGACGCGTCCTGCACGCATCCAGCCGTGGCTGGACGAAACGCTCAAGCGCGACCCGATCGAAGCGGCCGGCATCGTCGGCGACGCGCTGGCGGCCACCAATCGCGTCTCGCTCTCCGAATCGAAAAGGCTCCAGCTCGCCGACAAATTCTATACGACAGCGCTGGTGCTCTGGCCGATTCTCGAGCGGCATTTTTCGCGAGCCGCGCATCCGCTCAGCGGTGAGGCGCTCGAAGCGGCCAAGTCATCGCTGATACTCGCCGCGGAGCTCGCCACGTCCTACAAGCACCTGCTGTCGCAGGAGGCGGACAAGCGCATTCTGCTCGGCGGCAATCGGTTGATGGTGGCGCTGATTCATCGTTGCCTGCAATGCACGACCCGGGTGCTGATCAACAGTTACCTGTCGTACGCGCCGGTGCCGGCGCGCACCTGGCACGACGCGCACGCGATCTACGCATTCGCTCGCGAACGAGGTCTGCATCTGACTGCGGTTCCAACCGATAACTCGGATGCGACACCGGAGCGGCTCTACGTGCAGTCCTTGCTGCTGGCACTGGCCAATCCGTACGGCTTTCTTCCGGGGCAGCTCGGACAGGTGATTCGCTACCTGCAGGAATATTCGCAGTGGACCAAGATCACCGACGTGGCGCCGGTGCATCGTCTGGCGAAGGCGGTTGCCATCGTCCCGGTCGGGCACGACTTTCCGCCCTTCTCCGCTAACAAGGGCGGCAACATCGATGGAAGCAAATTGTTCCTGTTGACGTTCGACCTCGCGTTCCAGATTCAGGAACAGTTGCGAGCGCTGGAAGCAGGCGGCAGCGTACCGACAGGTGTCGGCACCGATCCGGCGTCGGTGGCGCAATACACCGCGCTGCTGCGGCGACTTCTCCGCCAATGGGCCATTCCGCCGGCGCGGCAGTTCAACCGCCTGCCGTCGCGGGCGCGCGTCGTCATGTGCGCCGGCCTGCCGGCGGTGTGGCAATACAGCCGCGGCACCCACGCAAATGTCACCAACGCGCCAACGGGTTTACCGCCGATGCAGTCGTGCCAGGTGATCAACCATACGCCGGCCGGCTACGCGCTGAGGCAGATAGACGCCTCTAACGCGCCACTACGCATCGGTGACCTGATCGCGTTGCGGGTTGAGGGCCGAAATACTTTGCAGGTGGCAGTGCTGCGCTGGTTCCGCAATACCCTGCGCGGCAGTGGCCTGGAATTCGGTTGCGAGCTTCTCACCGACAGCCCGGAGGCCGCGGCGGCACGCAGCGAAAGTGCCGAAACTTCTCCTTTTGTGCAGGCTGTGCTTCTGCCTGATGACGGCGAAGAAGGTTCGCCTCCGATGGTGCTCTTGCCCGCGGGCATGTTTCAGCTCGAACAAGCCATCAATCTGCGCCGCGGGACGACCGCGGCCACAGTGGTGCTTACCAAGTTCGTCGATCAGGGCCCCGGCTTCGAGCTTTTCGAATTCGTCGCAGTCAGTTGATGCCGGTGCTCGACCGCTGGCGGCGCACCACGGCCGCTTTGCTCGCGACGCTTGCGCTGATCGAAATCTGTTGGGAGCTCTGGCTCGCGCCGTTGAAGCCCGGCGGCTCGTGGCTGGCGCTCAAGGCGCTGCCGCTCGTCGCCCTGTGGCCCGGGGTGGCGCGCGACAGGACGCGAGCCTTGCAATGGGCGCTGTTGCTGCTGCCGTGGTATTTCGCGGAAGGTGTCGTGCGCGGCTTCAGCGAAAGCGGCCGCCACGCGCTGTGTGCCGTATATGCGTCTGGCCAAGCCAGAAACGAGATGGCGGCGCACAAGTGCCTCAGAGTAACTCCGTTGTCGTTCGGCTGGCCAGACCCTTCGGCATCGGGAACACCGTTGTCTCGACGACGCCGCCCAGCTCGACGATGTCTCTTGCGCCAAGCGCTCTGAGTCTCTCGATCACTTGCCGCACCAGAATATCCGGCGCCGACGCTCCGGCGGTCACACCGACGCAACGCCGGCCCTCGAGCCATGCCGTCTGCAGTTCTTCCGCCCGGTCAATCATGTATGCCTGGATGCCGAGGTTCGCGGCGACCTCGCGCAGGCGATTGGAATTCGAGCTGTTGGGGCTGCCGACGACAATCACCAAGTCGCAAGCTTGGGCCATGAATTTGACCGCGTCCTGCCGGTTCTGCGTCGCATAGCATATATCGTCCTTTTTCGGGCCGATGATCGCAGGAAAGCGCGCCTTGAGCGCATCGACGATCGACGCCGCGTCATCGACCGAAAGTGTCGTCTGTGTCACGTAGGACAGATTTGCCGGATCGCGGACCTCGAGCGTGGCGATATCGGCGATCGACTCGATCAGGTAGATGCCACCGTCGGATTGGCCCATGGTTCCTTCGACTTCCGGATGACCGGAGTGACCGATCATGACGATCTCACACCCATGCTGACGCATTTTCGCAACTTCGACGTGGACCTTGGTCACCAGCGGACATGTGGCATCGAACACCCTGAGTCCACGCGATTCGGCTTCGGTGCGCACCGCTCGCGACACGCCATGAGCGCTGAACACAACCGTGCTGCCGGAGGGGACTTCCGCCAGCTCATCGACGAATATCGCACCCTTCGCCCTCAGGTCGTCGACGACGAACTTGTTGTGGACCACTTCGTGCCGGACGTAGATCGGCGAGCCGTATTGCGCCAGCGCCTGTTCCACGATCGCTATGGCGCGATCGACACCTGCGCAAAAACCGCGGGGATTGGCGAGAATGACCTGCATGGGGCCTATCTTACCGCGACCGGCGGATCCGGTCTTCGGCGGAATCCGTCCAGGATCAGCAAGGCGGCGCCGACGGTGATTGCGCTATCGGCAATGTTGAAGGCAGGGAATGGATCGAGCCATGCGACAAGGGGGTGGCGGAACGGAATGTAATGATGCAAGGAAAGGAAGTCTACGACCTTGCCGAGCGTAATTCGATCGCAGAGGTTGCCAAGCGCCCCGCCCAGGATCAGGCTCAATCCCGCGCAATAGAGCTTATCGCCGCCCCGGCGTAGCAGCCACACGATCAAGCACGCCGCAACAAGCGCGATCACGGCGAACAGATACCGCTGCCATCCTGCGGCATCGCCCAGAAAACTGAACGCCGCGCCCGAGTTGAACGCGAGCACCAGGCTGAAGAAATCAGTCAGCGTACGCTCCTCTCCGGGCCGCAGCGTCGAAAGCACCAGCGCCTTGGTGGCTTGATCGGCAACGACGATGCCGGCACTCAGGACGAGCCACAACCACCAGCGCTGCGAAGTTGTGGAGCGCGCGAGGTCGGCGCTCATGCGAACACCCGAGTCTCGCCCTCGCCGAACAGATTCGCCACGCATCTCGCGCACAGGGCCGGATGCGCCGCATCGGCGCCGACATCGGAGCGCCAATGCCAACAGCGCGCGCATTTCACATTCGGGCTCGGCGTGACCTCGATCGCCAGCGCATCGCCGCGCACCACCTTTGCCGACGAGGTGATCATCACGAAACGCAAGTCGTCGCTGAGTGACAGCAACGCCTCATAGACATCTGCCGGCGCCGCAATGGTGACTTCAGCGGCAAGCGATGACCCAATTTCGCCTCTTTCGCGGGCTTCCTCCAGGCGCTTCAGGACTGCGTTTCGAACCTCGACGATGTGACTCCACTTCCGCGTCAGTGCGTCCAGATCCGGAATCGCTCCCAGGCCACACTCCGTCTTCCAGACGTGCGCGAAGATGGTCGCGTCATCCGGGTAAAGGACCCTCCACGCCTCTTCCGCGGTAAACGAGAGAATCGGCGCCATCAGCTTCAATAATTCATCGCGAATGTTCGCGAGCACGGTTTGCGCCGAACGCCGGGCGGCAGAATGGCTAGCGGTGGTGTAAAGGCGATCCTTCAACACGTCGAGATAAAAACCGCCCAGTTCCTCGGAGCAATACAGTTGCAACTGTCGCACGACCTGATGGAACTCGTACTTGCGGTAGCTCGAGCGCATGTCCTCGAAATAGGCGTTGGCAACGCTCAACTGGTAGCGGTCCAGCTCGAGCAATTCGGCCACGGCCACAGCGTCTCGCCGCGCGTCGAAATCGGCCGTGTTGGCGAGAAGGAAACGCAGCGTATTGCGAATGCGCCGATAGCCTTCGACGATGCGCTTAAGGATCTCGTCGGAAATCGAAAGATCACCGGAATAGTCGGTCGCGCCGACCCACAATCGAAGCACCTCGGCACCGAGCCCGTTCCATACCTTTTGCGGCGCCACGACGTTGCCCTTGGACTTCGACATTTTCTTGCCCTGGCCGTCG
>VBDA01000054.1 GCA_005883655.1 Betaproteobacteria bacterium
CCTCGAGATAGAGATCGGCCGGAAAGCCTGTTACATCCGGATGCGATCCGCGGTGCAAGCTACGCCCCTGCGGACCGCCCATGACCGTCTGATGCGTCGAACCGGAATCCAACCAGACGTCGAGGGTATCGGTCAGCTTGCGATACTTCGAGGCATCGACGCCGAAATCCTCATGCGTCGCCTCGAACCACGCTTCGATGCCACCGGCCTGGATCTTGGTCGCTGCCAGCTCCAGCAAGGCGGGCGTGTCCGGGTGCAAAACCTCGGTTTCTTTGTCGACGAAGAACGGCAAGGGCACGCCCCACTGACGCTGGCGCGACAGCGTCCAGTCGGGCCGACTGGCGATCATGCCGCGCAGCCTAGACTTACCCCACGATGGAAAAAACTCGGTGGCCTCAATGCCTCGCAACGCCGTGCTGCGCAGCGTTTCGGCGGGTCGGTTGCCATCGAATCCCGGAACCTCGTCCATGCCAGCAAACCATTGCGTCGTCGCCCGATAGATGATGGACGTTCCGTGGCGCCAGCAATGCATGTAGCTGTGAGTGATTTTCTCGGCATGCAGCAGCGCTCCTACCTCTCTCAGCTTGTCGATGATCTTCGGATTCGCGTCCCAGATC
>VBDA01000588.1 GCA_005883655.1 Betaproteobacteria bacterium
AAATACTCTTCGGAGTGCAGGACCCAGCCGATGCGGCGGTCGCAGCCGTCCACCGATTAATCGCTGACTTGCCTGGCCGGGATCTCGAACTGGTAAGACATTCGCGCGCGCGCGGCCCGAACCCCAAAGTCGCCAATCTCGTCGGAATGCAGGGGCGCATTCGCCACGACATCGTGATCATTGCCGACAGCGACATCGCGGTCGCGCAAGACTATCTGTCGAAAACGGTCGCGGCACTCTATCGGCCCAATGTCGGCCTCGTCACGTGTCTCTACCGCGGTTCAGCCCGAGCCGGGCTATGGGCACGCCTTGCGAGCATGGCGATCGACTACCATTTCCTTCCCGACGTTCTCGTCGGGATAAGGCTGGGCCTCGCGCGGCCATGTTTTGGTTCGACGATCGCGCTCCGACGCGAGACGCTCGTGGCGATTGGTGGGTTCGAGGCCTTCCTCGGCTATCTCGCCGACGACTATGCGATGGGTGTAGCGGTGCGCGCCGCCGGCATGCAGGTGGCGATACCTCCTTTCATAGTCGCCCACTCCTGCTCGGAACGAAGCGCCGGCGAGCTCTTGCGCCACGAGCTTCGCTGGGCGCGGACCGTACGGGCGATAAGCCCGTTGGGTTATGCGGGATTGGTCATCACCCACCCGCTGCCTTTCGCTTTGCTTGCCGCGTGGCTAACGGGTTTCGGCGCATTGGCCTTGAGCGTCGTGGCAGCGTCGATCGCCTGCCGTCTTGTTCTGCAGGTCCAAGTTGATCATACTCTGAGAGTCAGCTTGAACCGCTGGTGGCTGGGTCCCGTGCGCGATCTCTTGTCATTCGTCGTTTATGTTGCAGGTTTTTTCGTCAGCGTCGTTACCTGGCGCGGCGACCGTTACAAGCTGCAAGCCGATGGAACCTTGATGCCGATCGGAGAGCCTAAAACATGATGCGTACGCTTTTCCTGCAGGCTCCTTCGTTCGACGGATTCGATGGCGGCGCGGGCTCGCGTTATCAGGCTCGGCGCGAAATCCGCTCGTTCTGGTATCCGACCTGGCTTGCCCAGCCGGCGGCGCTGGTCGAAGGCAGCAAGCTCATCGATGCCCCGCCGCACGGCCTGAAGCTCAGCGACGTCGTGGCAACCGCGCGCGACTTCGATCTCGTCGTTCTGCACACTTCTTCGCCTTCCTTTGGATCCGACATCAAGACGATCGAGGCGCTCAAATCCGCCAACCCCGACCTGAAAGCGGGCCTGATCGGCGCCAAAGTGGCCGTCGATCCCGCGGGCAGTCTCAGCGCGTCCAAGGCCGTCGATTTCGTCGCCGGCAACGAGTTCGACTTCACAATCAAGGAAGTGGCCGAAGGCCGCGAGTGGAGCAGGATCTCGGGGCTGTCGTATCGCAACGCCGAAACCCGCATCGTGCACAACGACGCGCGCGCCACGCTGGAGAACATGGATGCGCTGCCTTTCGTGACACCGGTCTACAAGCGCGATCTCAAGATCGAGAACTACTTCATCGGCTATCTCAAGCACCCCTATATCTCGCTCTACACCGGGCGCGGCTGCAAGTCGCGGTGCACGTTCTGCCTGTGGCCGCAGACCGTCGGTGGACATCGCTACCGTACCCGCAGCGTCGGACACGTCACCGAAGAGATCGCATGGGCTCAGAAGGCCTTTCCGCAGGTGAAGGAATTCTTTTTCGATGACGATACTTTTACCGACGACCTGCCGCGCGCGG
>VBDA01000055.1 GCA_005883655.1 Betaproteobacteria bacterium
TCCCGGTTCCAGACCGCGTGTCCCACGTTGGAGTGGCCGAAGATTCCGCCGGCGGAAATGTTGGTCGATCCGGTCCAGACCGCCACCGGAATGTTCTTGTGCACGAGCACGATGAACTTGTTATGCCGGATGCCGGCGCGGGATTTCTGTGGCTGGCATATGCCACCGATCCCGGTTGCGGCGATCATCGTCTCGTTCTCGGCCTTGTATGACTGTGCCTCATAGCGGATCTGAACGTCCGCGCCGGCCGCCGCGGCCTTGCCGAAGGCCTCTCCGACGGGCGGGTAGCGGAACTCGTACAGCATCGCGCGAAGCTTGAAGTCTGCCGCATCGGGACCCGCGGCTCGGGCGATGAACGCAAGCAACGCCTCGAACAGCCCGCGCGAGAGCCAGACCATCTGGGCAGACGCCGGTTTGGTCTGATCGGGCAGCGTTTTACCAAACGTTCGCGCGTACGCTTGCGAGCCGGCGACGCCGCGGTTGAAATGAATATCGTGGCGCGTGTCGTTCACAGCCGTGTCACCGCCCTGCTCGTCTTCGGTCCTGATCTCGACGGCGGTCGACGAAGCATCATCGATCTCGATGAGATTCGGTTTGCCGTAGAGGGGCACGACTCGATAACGGTAGGTCGTGCTCGGGTTGGCGATGTAGTCGCCCCATTGAAAGGACTGCACCGGGTGTTCGGACGTCGGGACCGGTGAGCCCGGCGGCAGCCCCTCGTCCTTGAACCTGAATCGCTTGATACCCCGCAGCCAGAAGCGCTCGAAGATGACGCCGGCCGCAAGCTCAGTGCGCTCGATCGCAAACCCGAGAAGCTTCAGGCGTTTGGCCTCTTGTCCTGGCACGAAATCCCAGGCCAGCGTGACGACATGCAGCCCGGCGATAGCGCGGACTGCAAGCACTGCTCCCACATTAATGTTACGCATCGACCATCCTCCCGCCCGCGCACGTCGCGGCAAACAAAGCGGTCAACCCCATGCTTTCCTGGCAACCCGCTTGGTATACGCAGCGATGAACTTGGCCCAGGCATTCTTTTTCGCGAAATCGAGCTTGGCGTACAGCGCACAGACCTTGTGCTTGGGGAAGTAGATCGAGATCCCGTGTGAGCGCGCTACTTGGCTGCCCTTCGCAGCGCTGGCCAACACCATTTTATCGACCGCTTGTTTGACTGCCGCGCATGCTTTGGTGACAGCGGCATCGCCCAGTACGCGTTGCAGGCCATCGCACAGATCGACCAAATCGACATAGTCGTCGTAGGGCGCAGAGTACTCCTGCACCTTGGCGCGAACAGCGCTGAGGAGCGTTCCCTCGGATTGCTTGCCGACCCGCGCCAGCAGGGTTCGGCCGAGTTTCTCGACCGCGGCCGCCAAGCAGTCGCTTTGACCCAGGTCGACAGCTGCGAGCGTTACACCGTCGCCGGCGCCATAGGACGCAGCGTATTGCGCGACGACCGTGCGCGCAAGCTCGTCCGGAGCCATGGCCGGCTTCTTTGCCAGCGCCTTGAGAATCCGGTCGTAGGGCCAGCCATTGCCGGGCTCTTCTTCTTCCGAGCCCACCGCGTAGCGGGCGGTAGCCATGATCTGATAATTCACCTCCAGCATGGCCATCAGGCAGGCGTCGAAGCCGATGAGGTCGAGCGGACGTCCCAGAAGCGTCTTCATCTCGCCCAGCGCGCGCTTGAGCTCCATGTTGTCCAGAAAATCCTTCGCCTGATCGTCGAACGCGATGGCTCTGGACCTGACCATGGTATCGACGGTCGACGCGAAGAGCGCCCGGTGCGCGCGGCGAATTGCCGATCTCGCCTGAGCCATCGCCACGGGACGCGCCTTGCGTGGCGCCTGAGCGCTGGCGACACTACCTTCGGCGTTCATGACGACACCCTTGCGGGCGATCGGCGGCGGATCACCGCTGAAGTAGTCGCCGTGATTGGCGTAAAGATTGGAGTCGTCCCATCCTGACCCATGGTTCCAGATGACGAGCAGGTAGTGGCGCGCCGGATAATGCTTCACACCCCAGCGAAAGAAATCGCACAGGACCCTGGGGTCGCCGGTGTCGGTTTCGCCGAGATCCTGGACCGCATCCTTGGGAAGCTCCGTGCCCTTGCGCAGGTAGAAGCGCTTGGAGGTTCCGCGCGAGCCGGCGCGGTCGAATTGGGCGATCACGTTGACGGAAGCGCTGGAGCCGACCTTTTTCATCTCGCGCAGATCGGCAGCACCGGCACCATCGAGATTGTTGTCGCCGGCGAGGTAGACCATGACCGTCCAGTCGGCGCCCGCGCCCGCATTCTTGCGCTTCTTGCTCTTCGCCAGGGATCTCACGTCTGCCATGTTCGCTCCTGCTTTAGTCGGATCGGTTCACAAGACCTCTTCGAACGCACGCGACCCCAAGTCGAGACCGGCATTATTACAAAAAGAAAGCGGCCCCAAAGAGCCGCTTTGAGTTACCTACTTGCGCTCCTGCACTACCAGCGCGGTTCACCGTTGCCGTTGACCGGAACTGTCTGCCCCGGGGGCGCGCTCATTTGAACGCGATGTTCTACGCCACGGAAATTGTAGGTGACATCCCAGTAATCCGGCCGGCCGCTGGGGACGTTCTGACAGTGCTGAACGTTTTGGCCATAGCCGTAGCTGCCTCCACCCGTATTGGCGCCGATAGCCGCGCCGGCGACCGCGCCGCCGGCAGTGGCAACGTCTCTGCCTCGTCCGCCTCCGACCTGGTGACCGAGAACGCCGCCGATGATCGCGCCAGCGATCGCACCGGGGACATTGGCGTCACCGCCGACGCGTTCACGCTCCACCCAGCAACGCTGCTCCGGCGGACCGACTACTGCGCGCACCGAAGTGACCTGCGCGTCGTAAAGCCGCTCGCTCGGGCGTTGCCGGTATTCGTAGGCGGGCTCCGCAAGCGGTGGGGGCACCTCGTTCTCGTACGCTACGCGATTGACGGGCCGCACCGAGGAAATCCGGGCATCCATCCCCATCCCGCGAAGCGTATCGTAACTTCCCCGCCGCAGGACCGTGCAGCGCCCTTCGAATCGCGCGTCCTCGCATACTTCCCAGCGGCCGCCTTCGACGACTGCGGACCGCGCGCGGTCGTTGAATCCAGTAGGCTCGAAGTTCCAGACCGTGTTGTCTACCCTGAAGGCGCGGCCGCGGAATCCCTCACC
The DNA here is from genome assembly GCA_005883655.1 of Betaproteobacteria bacterium. Taxonomy (GTDB): domain Bacteria; phylum Pseudomonadota; class Gammaproteobacteria; order Burkholderiales; family Casimicrobiaceae; genus PALSA-1003. Next base: position 3,167 of record VBDA01000055.1, read on the forward strand.
TTCGTAAAATGTAACCTGTGCCGCTGCTTGGGTGGCGCAGCAAATCGCCGCCACGCCAAATAAAGTCTTGAATGTCAGGTGCATGGAAACCTCCTTGTTTGATCCGCTGAACCGGAGCTCAACAGAAACATAGTAACGCGCATAGACCTGTTGAGGTTGTCAGCGGTTGACGGAAAAATCTGTAGGACAAATACTGACGCCTGTCGAAAAGGACCACAAACCGTGAAACACTTCAATCGATTGGAATCGGCCGCTCTCCTTACCTTGCTTTTTGCAACAGCGCTCAATGTGCAAAACGCACAGGCCGCGAGCCCCTCCGACCTGTACGCTCGCGCCAAGCGCGCGATTGCGTCCGGTACCGTGGTTCCGGAGCGCGATCTCGCGCCACTAATCGCGGTGCTACGCGGACCGTCGTCGGACGAGGACCTGCGCAGCGCGATCGACAAGATCGAAACACTGGCCGATGCCAGCGGGTCGAGCCCGGCGGAGGTCAAGCACTATCTGCTCGAGCAATCGACGCCGCTGCTGTTGAACATCGCCGCGACCGGACCTTCGGTATTTGCGCGCGGCGATGCGGTGACGGCGTTGCGCGACATGGGCGCCTCGCGCGCGGTGCTGGATCAGGCCGCAACGATTGCCGAGCACGATGGTGACGATTACGTGCGAAGCCGCGCAGAGATCCTCCGCAACTTCATGAAGTCGATGCCGGCGGCAGGCGCCGCGGCGGATGTCAAATCCGGCGGCCCGCGAGAGCAGTTGGCAGTCGCGGCGCTGAAAAAGCGCAAGCTCGGCATATCCGCGGATCAGCTGCGACGTTCGTCACTCGAGGGCAATGCCGCCGACGTCCAGGCTTTGCTCGATGCCGGTGTCAACGTCAACAGCGGCAGCGGCCTATCCGACAGCGCGCTCTACTTCGCCGTGTTTTCCGGCTGCGGCGGCAAGCAGGGCGAGAGCGAGGGCAACGTCGAGACCGTCAACGTATTGATCGCCGCCGGCGCCGACGTCAAGCGCAAGGACGACAACGGCAACAACATCTTGATGAGCGCAGCACAGATGTGCGGACCCAGAATCGTCACGGCACTGATCGCCGCCGGCGCCGACATCAAGCTCACCAATGGCAGTGGCATGACGCCGCTGGGGATGTCCTTGCTCATGCATCACCCGGAATCGGCGGAAGTCCTGGTGAGCAAAGGCGCTCGACTGAACGCGAGCCAGGCGCAGATGCTCAACGCATCGGTGACCGATCCACGCTCCAAGGCGATCATTCAGCGCGCGTCCGGAAAGTAACGAACGCTCGACCGGTCGGAACGTTGAGCGCGCCTGCCGCGACTGCGGCCGGAATTATTTGGCGCTTCGCAGCTTGCGGATCGTTTCGGCGTCTATGGTGCCGGTCGGGGGGAGCTTGTTATCGCTCTGGAATTTCTTGAGTGCCTCGATTGTCCTTGGGCCGCTCACGCCATCGATGGTACCAAGCTTGTAACCCAGCTCGTTCAAGCGTTCCTGCATCTCGAAGACCGTCATACCTTCGACGCTGACCGCCGGCTCCGGTTGCTGCGTGGCCGCCGGTGCCGGCTGGGGACGCGAAGGTTGCGGCGGCGGCGTGGCTCGGGGTGCGCTGCTTGGGGTTTCCGGCGCACCAGCGCAACCCGCGAGGAGCAAGGCGCCGACAAACAGCACTGACAGTGACTTGTGCAGGTGTCTCATGGTGCCCCCCTTTATAGTGGCGCAACGTGGCGACGCTGATTTTACACCGTCTTTAGTCCCTACTTCACAAGTTGATGCTCGATCCGCGGGTCGGGTATGAGCCACATGATGGCGACCACGACGTAGATCGCGCAGGCGACCAGGGGATTCACAAACGCGAGCGCAATCGCTATCGCGTACAGGACTACCGACGCAATGCCTTTGTAGTCCCTGCCCAGTGCCCGCGCCAGCGTCGAGTCCTTGCCATGCTCCGCGACCAGGATGCGAGCCAGAATGTAATACGCGACACCGGCCATGAGCAGCACCGCGCCGTAGAGCGCGACGGGCACGGCGGCAAACTGGTTTTCGCTCATCCAGCCGGTGACGAATGGCACCAATGACAACCAGAACAGCAGATGGAGGTTGGCCCAAAGCACGCCGCCCGAGACATGCTGAACGGCGTGCAGCATGTGATGGTGGTTGTTCCAATAGATGCCCACGAAGACATAGCTGAGCACATAGCTCAGGAACACCGGAATCGACGGCAAGAGTGCCGGCAACTCGATGCCATGTGGCACTTTTAGCTCCAGCACCATGACGGTGATGATCACGGCGATCACGCCGTCACTGAACGCCTCCAGCCGACCTTTACCCATCGGTTCCCTCGTCTGAAAACGGGCCAAGACGGAAATGTAACACCGGTGTTCCGGCGACGGTCTGGCGCGGATCCCGCACGTTGCTGCATACTCCGCCGTTGGCGCAGCACTGACACCATACCAAGGCTCTCGCCGTGAACCCCGAGCACCTTCTCTCCGCTATCTCGATTCAATGGGACGCCGAGATCGTCCCGCAGCTCACCGAGTACATTCGCATTCCGGCCAAGTCGCCTCATTTCGATCCGCAATGGGAAGTCAATGGTCACATCGAGCGCGCAATCCGGCTTGCGGAAGCGTGGGTGGGAAAGCAGCCCGTTCGCGGCCTGACATTCGAGATCGTGCGTCTTCCCGGCCGCACCCCTCTGCTGTATTTCGACGTTGCCGGCACCGGCGGTCGCAGCGTGCTGTTGTACGGCCACCTGGACAAGCAGCCGGAGATGGTCGGCTGGCGCGAAGGCTTCGGACCCTGGGATCCACTGCTCGAGAACGGCAAGCTGTACGGTCGCGGCAGCGCCGATGATGGCTATGCCGTATTCGCGGCGCTGGCCGCCATCGGCGCGCTGCAGGCGCAGGGGATCGCGCATTCGCGCTGCATCGGCATGATCGAGACTTGCGAAGAAAGCGGCAGCTACGACCTTCCGGCGTATCTCGACGCACTCGCGCCGCGAATGGGAAAGGTCGATTTCGTGGTGGGTCTCGACTCCGGTTGCGGCGACTACGAGCGGCTGTGGGCGACGACCTCGCTGCGCGGCTTGGCCGGCGGCCGCTTGACAGTGGAAGTGCTGACCGAGGGCGTGCACTCGGGCGATGCGAGCGGCATTGTTCCGTCGTCGTTTCGCATCGCCCGCAAGCTTCTCGACCGGATCGAGGACGCGGCGACCGGCCATGTCCTGCCCTCCGAATTTCACGCGCCGATTCCGGCGGAGCGCGTCGAACAAGCCGGGCGCGCGGCGGAAATTCTCGGCGACATCGTGATCGGCAAGTATCCGTTCGCCGACGGGACGCAACCGATGGTCACCGACCGCGCCGAGGCTTTGCTCAATCGAACGTGGCGCCCTGCGCTTTCGGTCGTCGGCGCCGACGGGCTGCCGTCGAGCGCCAACGCAGGCAACGTGCTGCGCCCCCAAACCTCGCTCAAGCTTTCGCTGCGCTTGCCGCCGCCGATCGATGGCGACCACGCGTCGCAACATTTGAAGCGCTTACTCGAAGCCGATCCGCCGTACGGCGCGAACGTACACTTCGACCACGAGTCGGGCGCGACTGGCTGGAATGCGCCGCCGACACAGGCGTGGCTCGGCAGAGCCATCGACGAGGCGTCTTCATTGTTTTACGACAAGCCCGCCGCGGCGATGGGCGAAGGCGGAACGATCCCGTTCATGGCCATGCTCGGCAAGCATTTTCCCGAGGCGCAGTTCCTGATTACCGGCGTCCTTGGCCCGCACGCCAACGCGCACGGACCCAACGAGTTCCTGCATGTTTCCTACGCCAAGAAATTGACTGCGTGCGTGGCCTTTGTGCTCGCCGCGCATGCCGGAGAAGGAGCACAAGGGTGATCACGATTTATCATCTCGACACGTCACGGTCCGAGCGCATCGTCTGGCTGATGGAGGAGCTCGGTCTCGAATACAAGCTTGAGCTGTTTCAGCGAAACGACAACGGATCGGCCCCGGATGCGCTGAGGGAGATTCACGCGCTTGGCAAAGCGCCGGTGATCCGCGACGGGGACACGGTGTTGGCCGAGTCAGGCGCCATCGTCGACTATATCGTCCACCGTTATGCAGCCGATCGTCTCGCCGTGGCGCCTGCGGCTGCGGCTTACGCGCGCTACATCTATTGGTTTCATTTTGCCGAAGGAAGCCTGATGTCGCTCCTGATACTGGCACTGGTGATCGGCCGGGTGCCGGAAGCCAATGCAAGCCCGGTGCGGACGCGGGTGCTGGAGCGGATGAAACAGACTCTTTTCTTCATCGACTCCGAGCTCGCTCAAGCGGCTTATTTTGCCGGCTCGGCATTCACCGCGGCGGACATCATGATGACTTTCCCTTTCACCACCATGCGACATTTCCTGAACTACGACCTCGCGCCTTACGCCAATATTCTCGCGTACCTGCAGCGCATCGAGTCGCGTCCGGCGTACCAGAAGGCAATGGCGCTCGCCGGCCCGAAAGAAAAATAGAGCGCGA